>URNU01000031.1 GCA_900549275.1 uncultured Collinsella sp.
TTCTCGTCAAACGTGGTGTCGCGGTCGTAGGTAGCCAGGCCGTAGTCGTAGAGGCTGAAGGGGCTCTTGCGGCCGACAACATGGCAGTTGCCCTTAAAGAACTTCAGACGGACGGTACCGGTCACGAACTTCTGGGTGTCAGCCATAAAGGCGTCGAGCGCGTTTTTGAGCGGGCTGTACCACTGGCCGTTGTACACGGCGGTGGCCCAATCCTGCTCGAGCTTAATCTTAGTCTTGAGCAGGTCGCCCTCGACGCAAATGTCCTCGAGCGCCTTGTGGGCGGTGATGAGCGTCAGGGCGCCGGGAACCTCATAGCACTCGCGGCTCTTGAGGCCCACCAGACGATCCTCGACAAGGTCAAGACGGCCAAAGCCGTTGTCACCCGAAATCTTGTTGAGCGCGATGACGATCTCGGAGAGCTTCATCTTCTTACCGTCGACGGCGACGGGCTTGCCGGCCTCAAACTCAATCTCGGTATACGTCGGGGTGTCCGGCGTGTCCTCGGGATTCTTGGTCATAACCCAGGCGTCGTCGAGCGGCTCGTTCCAGGGATCCTCCAGGTGGCCGCACTCAATGGCACGACCCCACAGGTTGTCGTCGATGGAATAGGGGTTGTCGTTGGCACCCTCGGGAACCGGCACGTTATGGGCGTGAGCGTAGGCGACCTCGTCGGGACGGCACTTCAGATCCCACTCGCGAACCGGAGCGATAACCTTAAGCTCGGGGTCGAGGGCCTTGACGGCAGCCTCGAAGCGGACCTGGTCGTTACCCTTGCCGGTGCAGCCGTGGGCGACGTAGGTCGCGCCAAACTCGTGAGCGACCTCGACAAGCTTCTTGGCGAGCAGCGGGCGAGACAGAGCGGAGAGCAGCGGGTACTTGTTCTCGTACATGGAGTTTGCGGCGATGGCCTTAGTCAGGAACTCATCGGAGAACTCGTCACGCAGGTCGAGCACCTGGCAATCAAGAACGCCCAGGTCGAGCGCCTTCTGCTTCTTGGCATCCAGGCCGGTCTCCTCCTGGCCCACGTTGCCGCAGACGCAAACGACATCGAGATTCTTCTCGTCCTGGAGCCACTTGACACATACGGATGTATCAAGACCACCGGAATATGCGAGAACGACTTTTTCCTTGCTCATGGCTGTTTCCTTTCGCCCTTGGTAGCTAGTTAGAACATCGGTCAGTTGCAAGTCATTTCAAGGTCATATACCGTGCAATATCAGGTTAAATAGCAAAAATCAGCACATACATGCCCTAGAAACATGCAGCAATGTCGTGCTAAAACCCAACGACCTCAAAATGACTCTGTTGAGGCAATTCGCCCCATGCGGACAGAGACGATTGTTATCGTCGTCGGGAAATTGCGCGCTGGCGTCGGATGGCATTGTCTGCAGTAATGATGATCTTTACGAACTGCATCTGCCTCTCCTTTCACCTATCGCCGGGCGCAATTCTAATATCGTAAACGGTACCTTTTCCTCGGTAAGCGGTTGTTTTTCCGTCTCCGTTTTCGATGGTCGCTATATTACGCTAAAGTGCCCGCGGCACAAGCGACAACTTCAAATTTCTGAAAAGTTTTTTCATTACTTTGTGAATGGTGATGCAAACGCGCGCCAATCCTGCGAAAATACGCCCGACTACGAGTTAATGGTTATAACGTCTGAAACAATCTCGAAACGAAAGGCTCGCTTTTATGCAAACTTACGAATCGGACGCCAATATCGGAAACATTAAGCTCATTGCCGTCGACATGGACAAGACGCTACTGACCGACGAGCGCGTTCTACCTCAGGGCCTCGACGAGCGCCTAGACAAGCTCGCCGAGGCTGGCATCGTGTTCTGCCCCGCCAGCGGACGACCCGCCCCAAAACTCGAGGAGATGTTTGAGGACATCAAGAGCCGCATCGCTTTTTGCCCCGATAACGGCGCATGCGTGATATATCGCGGCAACTACATCTATAAGAGCGCTATCGATGTGGCGCTGTATCAGCAGGTCTTGAGCCGCGCCTCGGAGGATCCGCGCGCCGTCCCCGTCCTGTGCTGCTTCGACGAGTTCTACGTACTTGCCCGCGACCATCAATACCACGACGAGATCAGCGTCTACTACAACACAATCAACTACGTCGATAGCTTTGAGGGCCTTGACGTCGAATCCAACAAGATTTCGATCTTCTTCCCCGCCTACGATGCCGAGCCAGCGTTTCGCGAGGACTACAGCCCTGCATTCTCGGATCAGCTCTACGTCACCAATGCTGGCCGTGAGTGGATCGACTTTATGAATCTGGGCGTCGACAAGGGGTCGGGCGTCGCGCACCTGTGCGAGCAGCTCGGCATCGATATCGCCGACGCCGCCGCCGTGGGCGATACGTACAACGACATTCCCATGCTGGAGCGCGTCGGGCATAGCTTTATCGTGGACAATGCCGAGGAGCACATGAACGCGCACGCCAAGTGGCGCATTCCGAGCAACAACGACGGGGGCGTACTGACGCTCATCGACGCCATCTTGGCGGCTCGTTAACGTTGCTCGTCGGACCTGGCCGGGCGAGGCGGGTAAGTTTTTCGTTCGGTCAGGTCCTGGGCTCGCTCGGAAAGCACATTAAGTGCTTTCCGGCTCGTGCGGAATCTACGAAAAACTTACCCGCCTCGCCCGGCCAGGTCCTGCGGTGACTTGCTTGCCGCCTAGATGGCGTCTTGGCGTCTAGATACTTGGCTGATTATTTGGAATGAAGGGGGCTCCTTATTGGCAAGGAGCCCCCTTCTGCTTTTGGTTACTCTGGGATTGTTGGCGCATCTTTATTTGGCGTCAGCCCAGGTTATGCCGGTGCTGGCTTCGGCGATGAGGGGGACGCGGAGGTCAACTACGTGTTCCATGACGTCGCGGACCATGGCGGTGAGGCGCTCGACTTCGTTGATGGGGCACTCAAAGTCCAGTTCGTCGTGTACCTGCAGGATCATGTGAGCGGCAAAGCCCTCTTCTTCCAGACGGCGGCTTACGCGGGCCATCGCGATCTTGATGATGTCGGCAGCGGTACCCTGCATGGGGTGGTTCATGGCCGTGCGCTCGCCAAAGCCGCGGAGTTGCGGGTTTTTGGACTTGAGCTCCGGAATGTGGCGACGGCGGCCGTACATGGTCTCGGCGTAGCCCGTCTGCTTGGCACGTGCCACCACGTTATCGAGGAACGTGCGCACGCCCGGGTAGGCCTCGTAGTAGCGGTCGATCATGTCGCGCGCCTCGGCCATCGAGATATGCAGCGACTGCGACAGGCCATAGGCCTGCTGACCGTACACGATGCCAAAGTTCACGGCCTTGGCGCGACTGCGCAGGTCGGGCGTTACCTCGGACACCGGCACACCAAACACGCGCGCCGCCGTCTCGGCATGGAAGTCCTCGCCCTCGTTAAAGGCGCGCACCAAGTGCTCGTCACCCGAGAGATGCGCCAGCAGACGCAGCTCGATCTGCGAGTAGTCCACCGCCAAAAAGACGCTGCCCTCGCCCGCCGAGAACGCCGTCTTGACGGTACGACCCAGCTCCGAGCGCGTCGGGATGTTCTGCAGGTTCGGTTCGCTCGAGGACAGACGCCCCGTTGCCGTGATGGTCTGGTTGTACGTAGTGTGTACGCGACCGTCACCACGGCGTAGCGGGCCCAGGGTGTCCAGATACGTGGACTTGATCTTAGACTTCTCACGCCAGTCCAAAATCAGACGCACGATTTCGTGGTCACGCGCAAGGTCGCTCAACACCTTGGCGTTGGTCGAATAATAGCCGCGCTTAGTCTTCTTGAGGCCCTTGGTCGGAAGCCCCATAACGTCAAACAGCACGTGCGAGAGCTGCATGGGACTGCCAATATTAAAGGTCTCGTCACCCGCCAGGTCGCGAATACTGCGCTCAACCTCGGTAATCTGGGTCGCCAGACCCTCGGACAGACTGTGCAGACGGTCGGGGTCCACGAGCATGCCCGCGCGCTCCATCTTGGCAAGTACCGGAACGAGCGGCATCTCGATGCCATCGAACACGTTGGCGGCGTTCTCACGGGCCATGCGGTCGCGCAACGGCGCCACGAGCGCCAGCGTCAGAGCCGCAGTACGGGCGGCAGGCGCCGGAGCGTCCTCACCAGCACCCTCTGCGCCGCGCGCCGCAGGCAGCGCCATCTGCAGATAGGTATCGGCCAGATACGCCTCGTCAAACTCGGAGCGGTCGGAATCCAGCAGGTAGGCGGCAACCACGGTGTCGAAGATGCGCGTGGAATCGACTGCCAGCGGATCCATAAGCTCGGGCTCGGAAGAATCGATGGGCGAAAGCTCATGCAGCAGCGCTTTCATATCCGGGCTCGCCACGCGGCCCTCCATAAACAGGCGCGCGAGCACGCCGGAAATCACGCCGTGGACGAAGTTGAAGCCATCGACTACGGCAGTGGTACCGCCATCGCCCTCCTCAAGCGCAAGCAGCCCCTTGGACGTCGCCAGCCACAGCGTACGCGTCAGGCCAAAGAGCGCACCCTCCTCCTTGTCATCGTCCACCACGGCGGCAATCCACTCGCCCGCCTCGATCGCACGAGTAACCTCGGCGGCAGCGGCAGCGAGCGCCTCGGCATCGCCGGCGGCAGCGCGCGAAACCGCGGGTACCTCGAACGCGCTGGCGGTGGCCGCTGCCCCACCCTCGCCACCGATCAGTGACAAGAAACGGTTCTGCATGGCCGTAATGCCGAGTGCGCCCAGCGCCGCGGACACTTCATCGGCAGAAAACGCCGGGAAGGACGTCGCGCCAAAATCGAGCTCAACGGGCGCATCGGTGCGAATGGTCGCAACCTTGCGGCTCAGCAGCGCGTCGTCGATGTGCGCACGCAGGTTCTCGCCCATCTTGCCCTTGACCTCGTCAGCGTGCGCGATGACCTCGTCCAAGCTGCCGTACTGAGCGATGAGCGCGCTCGCCTTTTTGGGGCCGATGCCCGGCACACCGGGAATGTTGTCCGACGTATCGCCCTTTAGACCGTAAAAATCGGGCACGAGCGCCGGCGTAATGCCGTGATACAGGTCATCCACGCTCTCGGGCGTCATGATCGCCACGTCGGACAGGCCCTTACGAGTCGAGACCACGTTGACATGCTCGGTCACGAGCTGATACATGTCGCGGTCGCCGGTCACCAGCAGCATGTCGCAGCCGGCCTCCTCACCCAGGCGCGCCATGGTTCCCAGGATATCATCGCCTTCCCAGCCCTCGGACTGCAGAATCGGCACGTTGAGCGCGGTGAGCAGCTCCTTAATCATAGGGAACTGCGCGTGTAGATCGGGGTCCATGGGCGGGCGCTGCGCCTTATACTGCGGCAGCATCTCCATGCGCACGCGCGGCTTGCCCTTATCAAACGCCACGACCACACCGTCGGGGTTAAAGGCATCGATCATCTTAAGAAACATGTTCAGAAAGCCAAAGATCGCGTTGGTGGGGCGACCGTCCGGCGCGTTCATGGTCGGCGGCACGGCGTGGAAGGCGCGATGCATGAGCGAGTTGCCGTCGATAACGGCAAAAGTGCGGCGCTTGTCAGACATATTAAATACCTCGCTTTAGGCTGGGCACGGTTTGCTCACTCCAGTTTACACGCTCCCCGCCCCGCGGCCACCTCACATCAAGCTCCCCCGCCACCGTGAGCCCGCGCGTGATACGATGGCTCACGGTACATCAACCAGCACGATCGATCCGAAAGGAGCCTGCGTCATGGAGCGTCCCTGCGCATGGAAAAAGTACACGCCACAGCAAATCGAGGAACTCGAGGAGCTTTGCCGCGGCTATAAGCAGTTTTTGAGCGAGAACAAGACCGAACGCCTGTGCGTCAAGACCGGTATCAAGATGGCCGAGGAGGCGGGCTACGTCAACCTGGAGACCGTGATCGCCGAGGGTCGCGCGCTCAAAGCAGGCGACAAGGTGTACGCCGCCAACCACGGCAAGGACCTCATGCTCGTCAACCTGGGCACCGCCCCGCTCGAGCAGGGCTTTAACATCCTGGGCGCCCACGTGGACTCGCCGCGCCTGGACCTTAAGCAGAACCCCGTCTTCGAGGCCGGCGACATGGCCTACCTCGACACGCACTACTACGGCGGCGTCAAGAGCTACCACTGGGTAGCCTCCCCGCTCGCACTCGTGGGCGTCATCTGCAAAAAGGATGGCACCACCGTCGACATCAACATCGGCGACAAGGCAGACGACCCGGTCTTTACCATCTCCGACCTGCTGATCCACCTCTCGAGCGAGCAGATGTCTAAGCCCGCCAAGGACGCCGTCGACGCAGAGATCCTCGACGTGATAGTGGGCGGCCGCCCCGTCAAGTTTGACGAGGACGACAAGGACGCCCCCAAGGAGCCCGTCAAGCAGATGTTCCTGGACATCCTCAAGGAGCAGTACGACGTCGAGGAGGAGGACTTCCTCTCCGCCGAAATCGAGGTCGTGCCCGCCGGCCCCGCCCGCGACATGGGCCTCGACCGCTCCATGATTTTGGGCTATGGCCACGACGACCGCGTCTGCGCCTACCCCTCCATGCTCGCCCAGATCAATGTGGCCAACGTGGAGCGTACGAGCATCACGCTCATCGTCGACAAGGAGGAGATCGGCTCCGTGGGTGCTACCGGTATGACGAGCCGCTTCTTCGAGAACACCGTCGCCGAGATCATGACGCTCGCCGGTGAGGATAGCCCGCTTGCTCTTCGCCGCGCGCTCGCCCGCAGCCGTATGCTCTCCTCTGACGTGTCCGCCGGCTTCGATCCGGGCTACGCCGGCAAGTTCGAGACTAAAAACGCCGCCTTCATGGGTCGCGGCCTGTGCTTCAACAAGTACACGGGCAGCCGCGGCAAGGGCGGCTCTAACGACGCCGACGCCGAGTACGTGGCCCTCGTCCGCGACATCATGGACGAGGCCGGCGTGGACTTCCAAACCTGCGAGCTCGGCCGCGTCAACGCGGGCGGCGGCGGCACCATCGCCTACATCATGGCCAAGTACGGCATGAACGTCATCGACTCCGGCGTTGCCGTCCTGTCCATGCACGCCCTGTGGGAAGTCGCCAACAAGGCCGATATCTACGAGGCCTACCGCGGCTACAAGGCCTTCCTCGAGCGCGCCTAACCAACCCTTCATCAGTTGCGGTGAAATACGGACTAAACTGGCCCATAAACGGCCAAAACAGACCGTATTCCACCGCAACTTCCTTTTTGGCAGAGGAGAGTTCATGCTGCAGGTCATCATTTCGCCCGCCAAGCAAATGCGCGCGGCCCAAGATGCTTTTGAAGTCCTGGGCATTCCACCCTTTGTGCGCGAGACGGCTCGCCTCCACCGCGCACTGCTAGATATCGAGCGGAATGAAGGCAGCGCCGGCCTGCAGGCGCTGTGGAACGTGAGCGACAGGCTGCTCACAACGTGTCTGGATACGCTTCACGAATTTATGCCCGTCCTGAGCGATACCGACCTCGCAGATCCCGATATCGCGCGTCGAATCTCCCCCGCCGTCATGTCCTATCACGGCATTCAATACCAGAGCATGGCACCCGAGGTGATGGATGCCGCGCAGCTCGCATGGCTGCAAGACCATCTGTGGATCCTCTCGGGCCTTTACGGATGCATACGCCCCTTTCATGCCGTCGAACCGTATCGGCTGGAGATGGGCGCGAAACTCGCCGTCGACGATGCCCGAGACCTCTACGCGTTTTGGAGCGACAAGCTCGCGCGGGCTATCGCCCCGGCAGGCTCAAACACCACGATCGTCAACCTCGCCAGCGTAGAGTATGCCAAAGCCGTTCTGCCCCACCTCGCGGGCGACGCCACAGCCGTCACGTGCCTCTTTGGCGAGGGTATCCGCAACGGGAAGCCCATCCAACGGTCGACCGCCAGCAAAAAGGCGCGCGGCTCCATGGTGCGGTGGATGGCGGAAAACAAGGTCGAGGACGCCGGCCGTCTCACCGAGTTCAACATCGGCTATCGCCACGCCCCCGAGCTCTCATGCCCAGGCACCCTCGTGTTCATCAACGAACAGATGCTCTAGAGCCGGCACCCAACACTGACCCGCTCAGCCTTCTCTATATAACTTGCGGTGGAATAGTTCCTATTTGAGCCTTTTATCGCACAATCAGGAACTATTCCACCGCAACTTTTATGAATTGGCTGGCTAGGCTCGACACCTATTCTGCTAGACCGTCGGCCTTTGCAATCCCGTTTGTCGAACCGTCCTGATAGACAATCTTGACGTACTCAACCTCGGACACCGCAACACCCGATGGAGGCTCCAAGCGCCATTCCGTCAGCGCAATGTCCATGGTCGTGGGCACGTCTCCCTGATCTTTGAGCTTCACCGTCAGCGTTTTGAGCGTCGCATCAAACGTCACGCGTTCGATTTCTTCGCCCGGAATAGATCCGCCACTCAGCTGCAACTGCACAAACTCATCGCGCGGGTACCAATAATCGCCCGGAATGGCGAGCGTATTGGCATTACCGCCAATACTCCTCACCGTCATAATCGGTAGGCTATCATCGGCTTCAAACCCCCAGGCAGCGCCGCCGCGACCGCCAAACGTCCAAATACAAAAGGCAATCACCAGCACGGCAAGCACCGCAAAGCCAATCGCAACCAACCCATGGTGCGCACGGCCCTCCTCGGCCGATACATCCCATTGCGTCTCTCGGTATAGATGCTTGTCTTCCATGTTCGCCTCCCCACAGGCACGCTCGTTGGCCCAATCGTACCCATTCAGGCTATACTTGAGCCCATTACATAAACGGGGAGCTTGCAGGACAAGACGGCAGGCTGAGATTGGGCGCGCCCGCCCTGACCCGCAAACCTGATATGGGTAATGCCAACGAAGGGAGCCGTGCTTATGAGCACACAGACCGAGCCCACGCTCGTCACGCAAATCGACTTCGCCCGCGCCGGACAGATCACACCGCAGATGAAGGAGGTCGCCGAGCGCGAGCATCGCGACCCCGAGTACATCCGCGAACGCGTGGCCGACGGCCGCATCGCCATCCCCGCCAACATCGTGCACATCAAAAAGGGCATGCGCGCCTTTGGCGTCGGCGAGGGCCTGTCCACCAAGGTCAACGTGAACCTGGGCATCTCGGGCGACAAGGCCGACGCCGCCGAGGAATGGAAGAAGGTCAAGATCGCCGAGGACTTTGGCGCCGACGCCATCATGGACCTCTCCAACTCGGGCAAGACACGCCAGTTCCGCCAGCAGCTCATCGACGAGACGCCGCTCATGGTGGGCACCGTCCCCATGTACGACGCCATCGGCTACATGGAAAAGCCGCTGGTCAAGCTTACCAAGGACGACCTGCTCGAGGTCGTGCGCGCACACGCCGAGGACGGCGTGGACTTTATGACCATCCACTGCGGCATCAATAAATCGGTCATCAAAACTTTCAAGGAAACCGGCCGCCTTATGAACATCGTCAGCCGCGGCGGCTCGCTGCTGTTTGGATGGATGGAGGTCACCGGCAACGAGAATCCGTTCTACGAGTTCTACGACGAGGTGCTCGAAATCTGCCACGAGTACGACGTGACCATCTCGCTCGGCGACTCCTGCCGCCCGGGCTGTCTCTACGATTCCAACGACGCCACCGAGACCGCCGAGATGATCGAGCTGGGCAAGCTGTGCAAGCGCGCTTGGGCCGCCGGCGTCCAGGTTATGGTCGAGGGCCCGGGCCACATGGCGCTCGACGAGATCGCCGCCAACATGAAACTGCAGAAGCGCCTGTGCCACAACGCCCCGTTCTATGTGCTCGGGCCGCTGGTGACCGATATCGGCGTAGGCTACGACCACATCACCGCTGCCATCGGCGGCGCTATCTCCGCCAGCTCCGGCGCCGACTTCCTGTGCTACGTGACACCGGCCGAGCACCTGTGCCTGCCCAACGCCCAGGACGTGCTCGATGGCCTCATGGCCACCAAGATCGCCGCACACGCCGCCGATATCGCCAAGAAGGTGCCGCACGCCCGCGACATGGACGA
>URNU01000032.1 GCA_900549275.1 uncultured Collinsella sp.
CCGAAGGAGCCGCTGATCCACTCGATGTCGCCGTCCTCGTCCACGCGCGCACGCTTGGTGTTGAGGTTGTACATGTTCTTGGACCAGTTCTCGATGGTCGAGTAGCGCAGGTGTGCGCGTTTGCCCACAAACAGCTCCACAGCGCCGGCGTGGAGGTTGGCCACGTTGTACTTGGGTGCGGAACAGCCCTCGATAAAGTGCAGGTCGGCATCGTCCTCGACAATGATGAGCGTGTGCTCAAACTGGCCGGCGCCCTTGGCGTTGAGGCGGAAGTAGCTCTGCAGCGGAAAATCGAGCTTGGTGCCCTTGGGAACGTAGACAAACGAGCCTCCCGACCACACGGCACCGTGCAGGGCCGCAAACTTGTGGTCGGTGGGTGGGATGAGCGTCATGAACTTCTCGTGGATGAGCGGCTCCCACTGCGGGTCGTGCAGGGCCTCCTCGATGCCGGAGTAGACGATGCCCATCTTGGACGCGGTGTCCTGCATGTTGTGGTAGACCAGCTCGGAGTCGTACTGCGCGCCGACGCCCGCCAGGTAGCTGCGCTCGGCCTCGGGGATGCCCAGGCGCTCAAAGGTGTTCTTGATGTCGTCGGGCACCGACTCCCAGTCGTGCTTTTGGTCGGTGTTGGGCTTGACGTAGGTGACGATGTTGTCCATGTCCAGGCCCTCGATGGAGGGGCCCCACGTCGGGTCGGGAAAGCGGTTGAAGATCTCGAGGGACTTTAAGCGCAGGTCAAGCATCCATTGCGGCTCGTCTTTCTTGGCGCTGATCTCGCGCACGATGTCGGGCGTGATGCCGGCGTCGAGGCGCTCGAATCCCTCCTCGCCATAGGTGAAGTCGTAGAGGCTGCGGTCGATGTCCGCGACCTCGGTGCGGTTCTTGGTCATTGCATTGCCCCTTTACGCCTGCTGCTCGGCAGCGGCGGCCTCGGCCTGGGCGCGCTGCTCGGCGGCCTCGCGCTCGAAGGTCTCAAAGCCGTTCTTGTCGATCCAGGGGATCAGCGAGGCGTCGTCCTCGCGCACGATGTGGCCCTTGACCATAACATGGACGCGGTCGACATCCAGGTGCTCCAGGATACGCGTGTTGTGCGTGATGATGAGCATGGAGCCGTCGCAGCTTTTGCGGTAGGCGTCCATGCCATGGCTGACGGTGGACAGGGCGTCGACATCCAGGCCCGAGTCAGTCTCGTCCAGGATGGCGAGCTTGGGCTGCAGCAGCAGAAGCTGGAGCATCTCGACCTTCTTTTTCTCGCCGCCCGAGAAGCCCACGCCCAGCTCACGGTTGAGGTAGGCGGTGTCCATGTTGAGCTCGGCCGCGAGCTCCTTGACGCGACGGCGGAACTCCTTGCCCTTCATCTCCAGGCCGGGGCGGCCGGCGATGCTGGCGCGCAAAAAGCTCGACAGCGGCACGCCCGGGATCTCGACCGGAGCCTGGAAGCTCAGGAACAGGCCGGCGCGCGAGCGCTTGTCGGTGGTGAGCTCGGTGATGTCCTGGCCGTCAAAGACGATGCGGCCGTCGTTGACGGTATAGACGGGGTCACCCATGACCAGGTGGCCGAGGGTGGACTTGCCGGCGCCGTTGGGTCCCATCAGCACGTGGGTCTCGCCGGCGGCGACGTTGAGGTTGACGTTGTGGAGGATGGTCTTTTCGTCCACGGAGGCGGTCAGACCTTCGATGGAAAGCAGCGGATTTGCGCTCATGCTGTCCCTCTCTGTATATGGTGTACTCATAGGTGTACTAAACCCTAGGAATCTTCTCGGAATAAAGTTACTATGGGTTCGGCGTTAGTCAAGGGAAAACCCGACTAATCCACTCGACTTTTTAGATGCGGGACATAATAATCAGGTTTGTTTGCCCCGCGTGCATAAGATTTGGGACAAACAAACCTGGTATTTTGTCCCGGTAACGATGAGAGGGTAGGTATGCTCATTTCTTCTAAGGGCCGCTATGCCCTCCGGCTGATGATCTATATCGCAGCGCTTGGTGACGTCGAGGGCAAAATCGCCCTGCGCGAGGTCGCCGACCGCGAGCATATCTCGCAAAAGTATTTGGAGCAGCTGGTCCGTCCGCTCATGAAGGCGGGCCTGCTTAAGAGCGTGCGCGGCAAGGGCGGCGGCTACATGATGGCCAAGGACCCCGTCGAGGTGCGTGCTGGCGACATCCTGCGTGCCGTTGAGGGCAGCACGGCTCCGGTGGCGTGCGATGGCATCGACAACAGCTGTACCCGCAGTGATCTTTGCTCGACCGTCAAGTTCTGGCGCGGTCTGGACGACGTGATTGAAAAGTACGTCGACGGTGTGACGTTGGCCGACCTGGCCGCCGTCCCCGAGATCAACTTTGACATTAAGCTGTAGGGGTGCAAATGGCATCTCTTGACAAGGTGTACAAACAAATCGAAGTTTTTGCTCGGGAATGTGACGCCGAGAAGGTCGTGTTGTTTGGTTCTCGTGCTCGAGGCGACAACTTGCCCAAGAGCGATATTGACATCGCCGTAGCAGGTTGCCGGGATTTCGGCCGTTTCTCATATTTGATCGATGAGCGTCTTGATACTCTTTTAGATGTAGACGTCGTCAATCTCGACGAGTCCTTATCGCAGCAATTGCTCGATGAAATTGCCAGGGATGGTGTGATTCTGTATGAAAAAATATGAGAACTTTGCCAGCGCCTTGGCGAATCTTGAGGATGCGCCCAATCAGGATCTCAATAATGATTTTGTTCAGAGTGGATTGATTAATAAGTTCAATCTTCAATTTGAACTGAGCTGGAAGCTCCTTAAACGTCTGCTCGAGTATGAGGGCGCCACGCTTGCCGCGTCGGGGTCTCCTCGTGCCATCTTGAAGGAGTCCTACCGATTCTACGACTTTATTGATGAGGCAGCCTGGCTAGATATGCTCAGAGACCGCAATACGAACGTTCATATCTATGACAACAAGCTCGCTCAAGATTTGATTCAGCGCATCTTGAACGCCTATATTCCCGCTTTCTGCCAGTTGAGGGACGGACTGATGAAGCGTTACGGCGAGCTTCTGATGGCGCCCGACGACCAGTTTGTTTAATTCCTTAAGATTTCGCGGAGGGTAGTTGCCGTTTACCGAGGGGTTGTTGTGCAACAGCGGGCGAGCTGCAATACTTAGATTCATCTTTGCAAACTGCACTTTAACTACACCAATGCAGGGAGGATTTTATGCAGCCCAAGCATTCCGCGATTGTGGCGGGCCTGACGCTGGCGCTTTCGTTTGGCGCCGTTGCTGCGCCTGTGACTGCTGTTGCCGAGGAGCCCACGCCGGGCGTTGCCTCGGATGCCACCGATATCGATAAGGGCCTTTACACCCAGCAGTCTTTTTCGGGTGTGCTGAGGTCGGTTCAGGGGGTCTCGTTTGTCAACGTGACTGCCGAGATGAAGTACTTCACCAAATATGAGAGCCACGGCAACTATAACCAGGGCTTTTCGTATGGCGACGGCTATAACGCGCTGGGCTATTACCAGTTCGACCGTCGTTGGTCGCTCATTCCGTTTATGAAGCAGGTCTATAACTACGATTCTGCCAAGTACGGCATGCTTAAGGCTGTGATCGATCGCGGCAGCGAGATTTCCAACGCGAAAAACCCCATGTATGCGAACGGCCAGCTCACCGAGCTGGGCCGCATCGCGCAGGATGCCTTCCTGGGTGCTTACAACACCGATCCGACTGAGTTCTCGGCGCTGCAGGATGCCTATGCGTACAACTCCTACTATGCGGTGACCGAGGCGTGGTTCAAGAGCGCTCTTGGCATTGACATCTCCGGCCGCGCCGACTGCGTCAAGGGCATGGTGTGGAGTATCACCAACATGTGCGGCACCGGTGGCTGCAGAGACTTCTTCCGCTGGGCAAACCTTTCCAACAGCATGACGGACCGCGAGTTTGTGACGGCGCTTTCCAACAGCGTGGTCAATAACGTGGCGACCAAGTATGCAAGCCAGCCCCAGTATCACGAGGGCTGGAAGAACCGCTACCGCAATGAGCTCAAGGATTGCCTGGTCTATATTGCCGAGGACGAGGCTGCTACGGCAACGCCTGTGGAGCCCGAGCCCGAGCCCGAGCCGACGCCCGGTCCGAGCATAGCGCCCGCTGCTCCCTCTGCACCGACGCCTGGTGCCGATGACGATGCGGGCGATGATAACGATATGGATGCGCCCTCGACCGATGCTGGTGGCGATGGCTCTGCTGGTGACGTTGCCAACGACGGCTCTACCTCGAGCGGCTCCGATTCCAACGGCTCTGCTGCGGGCGATTCGTCTTCAAGCTCTGCCGGCAATACGGACAGTGCCGCCTCTGGTTCGACCGACGCTGGTTCCTCCGACTCTTCTACTGGCTCGAGCGATTCTTCCGCCGATACTGGTTCTAGCAATGACTCTAACTCTGGCGTCGCTTCTGATTCTGGTGCTTCCAAGGACGACTCGAATAAGGCGCCGGACGCGCCCGTTACTTCGACGGGCAAGAAGCCCTCTTTCGTTGTGCAGCTTGGCTACACGTTTGGTTCCTCGCTGATGGCTGGCGTAAGCAACTCGTCTCCTGACAAGAACAATTCTGATCAGGCTTCCACGGAAAAGACCGAGGCCGCAAAGGGTGACTCCAAGGACGATGATTCCGAGAAGACCGAGTCCGATAAGGGTACTAGCTCTGAGGAAAAGGGCGAGAAGTCCGCTCAGAAGAAGGACGAGGAAAAGAGCAAGACCGACGACGGAAAGCAGCAGGGCGAGGACGGCGGTAAGGGCAACGCCGACAACCAGAACCAGGAGCAAAATGACTCCAATACGGTGACCACCACGACGACTACCGCCACTAAGACCTCGGGCGGCATCATGCCCAAGACGGGCGACCTCATCGTGATGGCGAGCCTTGCCAGTGCAAGCTTGGCCACACTGGGTGCCACCTCTATTGTGAGTGGCAAGCATAAGCTCGATCAGGAGAGCAAGGCTGCAGGGGAGGACGCTTCCGAGGAGTAGTCTCTCGGTTGCCGAATGCCTTTAGAGTCGGGACGGGGTCCGGTGCGAATGCATCGGGCCCCGTTTTGTTGTGCAACGATTAGTTATGCCCCCTCACACCTCACGTTGCTACCGTTGCCCGATATGTTTGCGCGGCGTCATTAGTACGTGCGAGGCGGTCATTACAATTGGCATCGTGCTGCGATTTAGGGGGAACGTTTTGGTGTCTGAACAGGCAAATAATGGTTGTGCTGCCGACTTTGGTGAGCGTCTGATTGGCTGTGCCGACGATGCGGTTTTGCCCATTGGCATGTACGACTATATGGAGGCTCTTGGTTGCTGCACGCTGGTCGACAAGACTATGTTTATTGCCGATGTGCTGGATTGCGACGCGTCTGTTATGGTGTGCTGCCGACCCGAGGGTTTTGGCAAGAGCATGAACTTGTCGATGCTCAAGGCTTTTCTGGAGCGTCCTGTGGTCGGTCGCGCCGGTCGGATCTCGTTTGCCGATGCTCAGATTTGGGATGCGGATGGCGGACGCTATCGGGACGAGTACGCTTGCTATCTGGTGATCTCGCTGGACTTTTCTGGCGCTGCGAGGCGTGGCGCCGCTGTTGCCGACGTCGTACGTGATGCTCTTTCGGGCGAATGCGCTCGTCTGCTGGCGCTCTTGGAGGCTCCGGATTTAGCACGAGATAAGGTGCGCCACATCGAACGCGTCGCGCGTGGCGTAGCGAGCGCGGACGAGGTTGACTCGGTGCTCGGTGTGCTCATTGAGCTGTTGGAGATTGCCTGCGATGAGCAGGTTGTATTGCTCGTTGATGGGTACGACGCAGCGTGGTTTGGCCGTTCGAACGCGAGGGACGCGTCCGGCGCAGGTCCAGCGGAGCTGCTCGACCGTGCGCTGTTCGACGCCATTGCCGCTGCGGGCAATTCGCTCCGCTTGGCTTGTCTGATGGGGGAGCATCCCGGTCCTGCCGAAGCGGCACTTTCTTCGCGCAGCTGCTCGTATTGTCTTTCGACGCCGCTGTCGACGTGGTGCGACCGTTGGTTCGGCTTTTCGGATGCCGAGGTCGAGGCTCTGTTGAACCATGCTGGACGCGAGGAATACCTGGATGATGCGCGTGAATGGCTCGAGGGATATCGGTTTGGCAGGGCCTATTGCTCGAGTCCGGCGCGTGTGATCGGTTTTCTGGACCGAGGCTGCACGGCGCCTGTGCGTGCCGATCTGTATGGGTATGCCGATTGTCTAAGTAGGGTAGTTGCCGGGTGGAATCTCGATTGCCTTTCAGTCTTGTTCGATTTGCTCGAGCCCCATGGATGTGTTGAGGCCCCGTTTTGTTTGGGCACTGCGGGGTCGGAGGCCTCGTCTGATGATGACCTGTGGACGGCGCTGTATCTGTCCGGTTTCCTGACGACGGATATGACTGAGGAGTCAGAGCATGGCAATCGCATCCGTACTCTGCGGTTGCCCAATAATGAGCTTCGCCAGGCCTTGCGTCTGGTGATTATTGAGTGGTTTGAGTGTGCTGTCGAAGACATTCGAGACGTCGATGCGTTTCGCGACGGGTTGTGCCGTGGGGATGAGGATGCGGTGAGGCGGGCGCTAAGCCGCATCCTGGGAGATGCAGGAATCGGTGAGACCGACCCAGATGCGCCGCTGCCATATCACCTGCTCTTGCAGGGCCTCTGCTTTGGCTTGCCGGGCTATGCCAATCCTGCCTCGAGGCGAAAGTGTGGCAAGGATCGCTGGGACATCCAGGTTTTTCCTACGGGCGCCGTGCTCGACATGGCCGATACGATAGGCATGCTCGACGAGCGCCCGCTGATAACGATCAACTTGATGTATGACCCCGGTGTGGATGCGCTGGGGCTGGAGCTGCTGGCTGTTCAGGCGCTGCTCGACATAGAGCGGGACGGCATCGACAAGATTCGCGTGCCGCGACCCGGTGTGGGCCGTATGCGCTGGGGATTCGGGTTTGACGGGCAGCATGTGGCAGCGGTGTGCCAGCGGCTGTAGGGGGCGATGCTGCAGCCGCGCCCGCTACTCCGCGTCCTTCATGGGCGGCATGGGCTTCCAGTCGGGATCCTTGATGATCTTGCGAGCATCTTTCATGCCGCGGCGCAGCGCCGGAATGCCGGTCTTAAAGCACTTGTCGACCGCAGCCAGACGAATGAACTCCTTGCAGAAGGTCGCGGCGTTGCCCAAGCGGAACAAGATGGGGTGGTAGTCGCCGTAAATCTGCATGTAGCGCGCCAAAAAGCCGCGATTGCGCATGATGTAGTAGCGGTTGGTGTCGCTCGTGGAGTTGAGCTGGCGTTTGCCGGCGATATCCCAGTTAGAGACGGCGCGGGCGCGCTTGAGCACCACGTCGGCAACTACGGCAGCTGGGAAGTGCTGGCTGGCAACGTAGCCGTAGCAGGCATCGTCGCCGTAGATGAAAAAGCGCGCATCGGGCAGGCCGATCTTGTCGACTACGCGGCGCGAGAACAGGCCTCCTTCAAAGCACAGCTGGTTCATGGCGCGGTAGCCCTCGGGGCCCAGGTCCCACTTAGCGATGGGGTTGGGGATACCAAGCGAAAGGATCAACTGGTACTGCCAAAAGAAGGCGCCACCGTCGAAGTCCAGGCGTGAACCCTGGATGACGTCGTAGCGGTCCGTCCACTTGGCTAGGCGCTCAATGCCCTCGGGGATGACGAGCACGTCGTCGTCCATGACCCAAAACCACTGCGCGCCCAGTTCATAGGCGCATTTGGTGCCGGCGGAAAAGCCGCCCGCGCCGCCGCCGTTTTCGAGCTGCGGGGCGTAGATCACGCGGTCGGTGCCACCCTTTGCATCGGGCTGATCGGCGTCAATGCCCCACAGGTTGGCGAGGCGCTCGTTGAATGCGGCGCACATGGCTTCGGTTTCGCGCGAATTTTCATTGTCGACGATCACGATACGCCAAGGCGTTGCCGTGAGCTCGGTCATGGAGTCGAACAGGTTGGCCAGAAGCTCCTGGCGCTTGTAAGTGACGACGACGATGGCGAGCTTGTCGATGGGAGCGGGGAGGGTGGAAGTCATGAACGAGAATATCCTTTCGCGTGGGCAGTACATCGGCCCTGCGGAATAAACAACGTGTCCCATGGGACACGACTATTGTAAGCGTAGGCGGGCGCCCGCGGGTAATGTTCCGCTAATCACCAAGAACGTTTGCTACAAGCCTAGTTGACGTGCGTGCGTGGTGAGATTGCAAGCGCGCATTGTGGTATTACATAGGTGCCGATTCCTGTGGACGCGATCTTTCTGTTTGGATGCCCTGTGAATAAAACTCGTTTAGCTTCCTTTGCCGATAGCCTTCCCGTCAAGGTCATGTTGCTGTTTTCGGTTCTTCAGGTCGTATTTGTCCTGAGCAATACCGCAGCGAATTGTCTGCCGAGGCCCGTTATCGAGTCACATGCGCAGGGTTCGGAGTCCTCTGCCCTGTTGTCTGACATGTATGTCTACGACCACCGTGTTGCAGCTGGTCCTGTTTGCTTTGATAACAATCGTTTTATCATTGAAGTCGCACAGCAAAAAGACCAAGGTTCTCCGTTTAAGACGATGACTGTTGTCGAGATTGATGACGTTACGAAAGCCGGCGGGATTACGCATCAGCAGTACTACCGGTATTGGCATGGATGGCAGCTACTTACGAATGTCTGCCTGTTTATTGGTGGTATCGACGTTGTCGTGGTGCCTGCGGCCGCTCTGGCGATTGCCGGCTCCGCTTGCGCTTACGTTGCCTTGCGGAAGCGATTTTCAAAGCCATTGACGTTGGGGTTCCTTGCAATCCTGTTGTTCTCGACCAATCTGTTTTTCAATTTTATCGGTGATCTGCTGCTGTGCATCTCGTTCTTTGTGGCGCTCATCATGATGTCTTGCATGAGCCTTCGTTTGGGCTCGGCCCCGAACACACGGGTTTTCACAAGCCGCCTTGCCCTTTGGTCGATAGCGACGGGCGCCGTGTTTTCGTTTCTTGACTTTTTAACGATTCCTGCCGCAGTTGTCGCCCTACATTGCTTTTTCGCCTTCATTGCGCTCCCCAAGGGTGAGCGCCCCAAGCGTTGCGTCGTCACGATGCTGCAGGCGCTCTTTGGGTTTGGGCTTTCGTTTGTGTTTACCTGGGCGATGAAATGGGTTGTCGCGGCGTTTGTGCTGGGCTGGGACGAGGTCTTTTCGAACGTTCTGGGCGAGATGGGCCTTTGGTCTGCGCATGGGAATTCGTCACTGTTGCCCCAGGCTGACTGGCCTCAGATTTTGAAGGAGTTTTATTGCATGAGCCCGCAGCTGTTCGCCATTTGCTCAACTGCCGGTTATGCGATGATCTCGAACGTCGTTTGCCTTGTTTCGTTTGCTGCTGTATTGGCGATTTGGATTGCCGTGCTCGTTTGCTCGATACGGGGCGGCGCGCAAGGCGGTCGTCGTCGAAAGGTGTTGATCCAGTCGCTGCTTATGGCACTGCCTCTGGTTGTTGTTCTGGGTTATTTCGTTGTTATGCATGACCATGCGATCGTTCATATTCCGGTATTTGGCTGTAAGAATTGGTCGATTGTCCTTGCGATTTTATTTGTTTCGGGTGTAAGCGCGCTTCGTGGTCTGAGGAGTCAGAAGGTCGCTTAGCCGTTCATACGGGCCTTGATGGACTCGACTACGGCCCTGCGCACGATATCCACGAGGAGCAGGGAAAGCGCGAGGCAAAGGCTCATAAGGATTCCGAGCAAAAT
>URNU01000033.1 GCA_900549275.1 uncultured Collinsella sp.
CCGAGCGAGCACATCGCCTGCGTCACGGCATCGATGACCGTCTGCGGCTTGTGCATGGTCGTCGCCGCGTTATCCAGATAGATCATCGCACGACCTCCCACATATCAATCACCGTAAAGCCCTCAGTGGGAATGCCCGCCGCGGCGAGTTCGCCGCGCAGCAGCTCCTCATCGGCAGGCAACGCCTTCCACGCCAGACCGCAGCCGGCAGCGACCTCCCCGGGCACGGGAATCGTTCGCCCGGGAAGGCCGCGCTCGATGCACAGGGACTCGCAGCCCATGGCGGCCGCCGTGGTGGGAAACGTGATGACAAGCGCCGGGCGCTTCTCCCTCATGGCAACTCCAACCAATACGCTACGGGCGCACGACGCGCACGGCCTGCTCCATCTTCTCCACGATCACGTACATGTTGGTGACCTCGCCCACTGCAAGCTGGTCCTTAATGCCATAGTGGTCGAGGCAGGTGCCACAGGTAAGGATCTCGACGCCCTGCTCGGCCAGGCCCTTCAGGTCATCGAGCACCGGCGAGCCCTCGACAGTGAGCTTGGCGCCGCCGTTGTAGAACAGCATGGTCGCGGGCAGCTCCTCCTGCTGCGTCACGGCAAAGATAAACGCCTTCATGAGCTTGTGGCCCAGCTCGTCGTCGCCGCGGCCCATGCAGTCGGTGTAGACGGAAATGACGAGCTTGCCCTTGCCGGCGCTGGCGTCACAGAAGGCAGCGCCATCCTGCTCGGGATCAGCCACGGCAACGGCGCCAGAGGTCGCCACGGTCACGTGCCACTCGGCGTCAGAAACCTTCTCGACCGAGGCCGTGCAGCCCTTCTCCTGCGCCATCTTGGAGATGTTCTTGACGGCGGTCTCGTTATCGACCGAGGTCACGACTGTGCCCTCGCCATCGAGCTGCTTCAGGGCTTTGAGCGTCTTAACGACGGGCAGCGGGCAGGCATCGCCCATGGCATTGACTTCAATCTTGGTAGACATAGTTTTTCCTTTCGAATTAATCGTTTTAGAACGGTACATAGCTCAATAAAGGTGTCGTTAATGCACAACGCGGACGGCAGGACCGCCCGGCTCCGCCTCGCACACGCGACCGACGACGGCGGCAACACGCCCCTCGGCATGCAGACGACGCGCAAGCTCATCCACATCCGCCGCGGGCGCCGCAATAAGCAAACCGCCCGAGGTCTGCGGATCGTACAGCGCATCCAACATGCCCGACTCCAGGTCGTCGTCGGCAGCCACACGCGGGCCAAAGAAGTCCTGGTTGCGGTAGGCGCCGGCGGGGATAATGCCCAGACGCGCCATGTCGAGCACCTGGTCAAAGAGCGGCACCGCTCCCGACGCAAGCTCAACCTGCACGCCCGAGCCCTCGGCCATCTCGCACGCGTGCCCGATCAGACCAAAGCCCGTAATGTCGGTGCAGCCGTGAAGCTCAAGTCCCTCGGCCAGACGAATCGGTGCCTCGTTGAGGGTGCGCATCGAGTCAAACATGGCTGCGGCCTCGTCCTGCTCGATGAGCTCGCCCTTAATGGCCGTGGTGATAATGCCCGAGCCGATGGCCTTGGTCAGCAGCAGAACATCGCCCACGCGCGCGCCGCTGTTGGCGAGCATACGGTCAAGCGCGACAAAACCGCTCACGGACAGGCCGTACTTGGGCTCGTCGTCGTTGATGGTGTGACCGCCCGCGATGGAGCAGCCGGCCTCGACGCACTTGTCGGCGCCGCCCGCCAGAATCTGACCGGCAACCTCAACGCCCAGGCAGCTCGGGATGCACAGCAAGTTCATGGCATGGCTCGGCCGCCCGCCCATGGCGTAGATGTCCGACAGCGAGTTTGCCGCGGCGATCTGGCCAAACAGAAACGGGTCGTCGACCATCGGTGGGAAGAAGTCGATAGACTGCACGAGCCCCAGGTTCTCCCCTACGCGGAAGACGCTCGCATCGTCGGAGGTATCGAACCCCACGAGCAAGTTGTCGTTATGCACATTGGGTAAATCGCCCAGGACCTGGGCGAGGGCTCCGGGGGCCAACTTAGCGGCTCAACCGCTCGCGGCCGTCATGGACGTGAGCTTAATGGTGTCCTTAGCCATACGAACCCCCTTCCAACAAATCAACGACTTTAAGTATACGCCCCAGGCACGCTTCCCAAGAGACCGCCGACGGCTCAAACGTCGAAGGCGGCGCCGCAAGCGCCTGCGTGATAGCATCTGCCAGTGCGCGCTCAAACAACGGAAGGTCGGCCGCCTCGGGCGTGTCGACATCCGTCATACGCGGCGGCGCCACCCACGTCACGGGAGCACCGGGAAGCATCGCCTCCATCCAGGGACGAACGCCGGGCAAATCGGTCGCCACAACTTTGCAGCCGCACGCGAGGGCCTCGATCGTCACAAGCGGCAGACCCTCGTAAAACGAAGGCAGCACGAAGACGTCTGAACTGCGGTAGGCACGCACGAGCCCATCGCTATCCAGGCGCCCCGCCAGCGTCACCGGCACATCCGAGGCCGCGGTCAAGCGCTCGATACGCGCGTACTCGGCATCGTCCCCGCGGCCGCCCACAAGTACCAGGCCAGATGGGCGGACGTCATCGTCAATCGGCAATGACACGGCTCGAACCAGCGACTCGACACCCTTTTTAAAGCAAATCTTGCCCACGTACACAAGCGATCCCGGCCGCCTCGCCACGCTTGCGTCGCGGCAGAAGACGCGATGGTCGTAGCCCGTCCCAATCACGTGGATGCGATCGGCATCGACGCCGCACACCAGGCCAATCTGCTCAGCCTGCTCAGCATGGAGCGCAAAGACGGCATCGAGCCGACGAACCGCACGTACGATGCGATCGCGCTCGAGCGCATGCGAACGCAGCTGGCGCAGGTCGGTCGAATGGCACACGGCAACAACCGGCACGCCCCGGACGCACTCGCGCGCCAATGCGGTCACCAGATACAGGTGATGGCAGAGCACCAGATCGGGCCGAAACTCAGCCACAGCCCGATCGATTGCAGCAGCAAATGCCCGCTCAAATGCCTTGAGCATCGAAGGCGTCAGGTCACGATAGCGTGTAGAGGGATAGGGCATGACATCGGACATACCGCAGATGGGAAACGGCAGCTCGGGCGACTCGAACGGTACGGCAAACACGGCAGCACGCCGGTCCAGCTCGCCTTGGGTATCACCCGGTGCCGCGCCGCAAAGCACGGCGGCGCGATGCCCCGTCTCGATCTGTTCGCGCACGAGCGCGGCAAGGTAGGTGCCGCTGCCGGTGCTATCTGGTTTTTGTGCCGAGATATTGAGGATGCGCATGTCGCGGTACACCCCTAGGCCAAGGCGGCGGCGCGGACAGCCGCGCCGATGGCGCCGGCAAAGCGAGCCTGGGGCGAGGTGATCACCGGCGACCCCAGTAGCTCGCCCAACCGCTCCACCACGAAGGCGTTCTCGCACAGGCCGCCGGTCAGATAGTACGGGGCGCCCGCGGCCTGCCCGGCCATGGTCGCCACGCGCGAGACCACGCTGTCGATCACGCCACGCGCAATGTTCTCGCGCGGCTCACCGCGGCCGATCAAGCTTATGACCTCGCTTTCGGCGAACACCGTGCACATGCTGCTGATCTTGGTCGGCTCGCCGGAACGTGCCAGGTCGGCCATCTGCTGCTGGGTAATGCCCAGGCGGTCAGCCATAATCTCAAGAAAGCGCCCCGTGCCGGCGGCGCACTTGTCGTTCATGGCAAACTTGGCCACGCGGCCACTTTTAAGCTGAATGACCTTGGTGTCCTGACCGCCCACGTCAATCACCGTGCCGTGATCGCCAAACAGGCGCACGGCACCGGTACCGTGACAGGTGATCTCGGTCACGACCTTGTGCGCATAGGGCACGGCGACACGACCGTAGCCGGTCGCGACCACACGAGCATCGTCGCCCGTCACGTCATAGCCGGCCGCTGCCAGTGCCTCGCGCAGCCGCTCGGAAGCATCGACCGATGAATACCCCGTCGGCATCACGCAAGTCCACGCAATGGTGCCATCCGTCTCCACCACCGCAGCCTTCGCAGCCGTCGAGCCTATGTCGATACCAATGCCAACCACGGCATCCTCCTTCTTATGCAACGCAGGGACGCCCCTTTGTCACATTCGTTAGGCCTTCAAAAAAGTGAGATAACGCACGCAGGTATAGATCACCAGAATAGCCGCAATCACCGTCTCTACAAGCGCAACGGGAGCAAGCCACGGCAGCGGTGCCCCCATGTTCAAAAGACAGGAAGCCGTCATTTTTGATGCGATGGCGCTAATCACAAAGGGAAAGGTAAACGCCGCATAGCTGGGATAAAACGGAAGCGAAAGGCAACGGACCAACTGTACCAAGGAGAACAGATAGATGACCGTCGCAACGGCAAACATCGCCAACAAAAAGAGGTGGTTCTTGGGCATAACGGATTGCACGTAACCAGCGAGGCACAGGCTCATGGGCGCAGCGTAAATGCAGATAAGCGGTTTGGCGGGCTCTGGAACATTGGGCAGCTTGACATACCTCACCGTCACCAGAACAAATAGCGCCACAAAGCTAACCAGGCCAAGCCAGAATGCGGCGGCGCCAATTGCCGTAGCTTCGTACACAGGCGCAGTAACCGCTGCGACCGCAATGCCAACGTACACAATGTAATAACTGGCAAAGACGGCTTGGAGCTTAATCTTTGCCACAAACTTAACCGTGAAGAACACAATCAGCGCAACATGAAGCGCAATCGCCACGACCCACACGACAAACGCCACACCCGCGGCACCAAGATACCCTTTGATATAGGTCGAAAGCAGCATGAGCGCCATCGAGAAAGTGCCCGAAACACTTGCCATAATCGGGTTCGTCATATCCTCGGCAAGCAGCTTGGGGAATGCGACCACCTTGATAATGAATAGCAGCAGGAACAGTGCCGAAACCACGCCGCAAACCATGCGCAGCGTCTCGGAATAGCTCTGCAAAAGATTACCCAGGGCCGCACAACCTAACGCGACGCCGCAAATCGGAACAGGGATTTTCTTGATCATATCCATATAGATAGGTTTCCTAACCTCGTCGGCCTTCTTATGCTAGGTTCCGGCATCTCGCCGGACACCTGCTGCTAGATTTCGATATCGGCAACTTTACGGCGCGGAGCCGGCTCGTCGACTTCGTCCAGATTCTTAATGCCGCACTCGCGACACACCATCTGGGCGACCTTCCATGCACACAGACCTGTGTAGTAAATGCACTGCTCTTTATGCTCACCGCGGCCCATGTCAAATTCCTTCGTCAAGATGCGGCAACAGATGGCATGCTTACCGTTGTTCTCGCGGAACCAATCGTGCAGCTCGTGCGTAAGCTGCATCGACTTGACGGATTTTGGATTGGTCGGGCCGTCCTGCTCCGTACGTCCAAACAACATTCCAATCGCCAGAATGCCACCATTAAAAGCGCCGCACGCGCAGCCGGACTTGCCTGCGCCTACCGACATACCAGACGCCATGGCCACGACCGAATCGGTCACATCGAGCTCGAGCATTTGTTTCATGGTGTAGACAAGCGACTCGCAGCAGTAATAACCCTTTTTGAAGTTATCCTCGGCCGCGCGTTGTACAGCACGAGGACTTAGCTCAGATACGCCAATTGCAACATTGGGTTCAATCATTTCTTTTCCTTTCAAATCGATATGGCATAGGGGCTGCCCCCTTGCCGCGTTCGCCCTACAGGGTCTCGATAAAGGCGGCGATGCGCGTCTCGATCTGGCCCATGTCGCCGTTGCTGTAGTCGGTCTCGATCTTCATGTACGGAATGCCCGCACCCTCGACGACCTCCTGCATGCGCGCGCTCTCAACGTTGAAGGTGTGGCAGGCCTGTAGCACGCTCTCTACCACGCCATCGACGTGGTACTTCTCGCACATGGCCAGGGTGTTTCCCATGCGGCCGTCGTTGGGCGTCATGACCGAGCAGTTGATGTCTAGGTAGCGGTCGGCGATGGCGCGAAGGATGTCGGGAGCCTCCGGGTCGATCATCATGGCCGCCGTGCGCTCGCCCGAGCAGTCATCCATGCACACGACCACACCGCCGTTGGACTCGATGGTGCGACCGATCTTGTTGATCACACCGCCCACCGGGCAACCGGTGATCAGAATGCGCTTGGCATCCGACGCAACCGGGCGCTCGCCCGCGTCGTAGGCCTCGCGCAGCTTGGCAACCTTTTGCTCCAGCTGCTCCGTATAGGCATCGATATCAAAGCTGAACGTACCGGCAAACATGGTGCTCATCAGGTCGACGCCGCTCATGGCCGCCGGCTGGCTGGCCTGCAGCGCAAACATCTCGAGCTGGGCCGCACGCAAGCGGTTGCGACGACGGACGGCAGCGCGCAGGTCGTCGTCGGTAATCGTGATGCCGTAGAAGCCCTCGAGCTCCTCCTTGAGCAGACGACACTCCTCGTACCAGCCCTCGCGCTCGTAGGCGCGGTCGCGGCCCTGCGGCAGGTGCAGAATGTGCGTGCGCTTGAGCTCGTTGAGTAGCTCGTACATCTTCTTCTTGCCGTCGCAGGTGGTCTCGCCGATGATCATGTCGCTAAAGTACGTAAACGGGCACTTTTGCGAGTAGGCAAAGCCGTACGTCGACTTGATGAGCGGGCAGAGGTTTGCCGGCAGCACCTTCTCGGCCTCGGGAATCACCTCGTCGGACGTGCCGCACAGCGCCACGCTCACAGCCCCCGCGGCATCGATAATCTCGAGCGGCGTATAGCTGCACAAGAAGCCGACCAGGCGATTACCCGCCTGCTTGTAATCCTTAACGCGAATAAACGCCGCCTTGCGCTGCTCGTTGAACTCCTCAAACGTGCTGGGCAGCTTGACCCCTTCGATTGCTTCAGCCATGACGGTTCCCCTCTTGAACCAAATATGAATAGCTACGGTATTGCTGCACGGTGGGTGGCGAAAACCAGGCCGTGCTCAAACCCGGAATTTTAGGGAACCTGCCTTGCGGACAGTTATTTAGTTGTGCGTCGTCTCTCCCGGAGCCGTGAACATACCTGCTCATATGCGGCTCCGAGCCATGTACAGGGCGCGCGCGGCAACGCGGCGAATGTATGTCGTCTGCGGCATGTGCGCACCCTCCTTTACAAGTTGAGGTCAACTATATCAACGGTCGTCGACCATGCGAACACCGTTGACATTCGTACGACAGCGTCGTGTGCCGTCGTTTAATAAATAATTATCTCGATTGATAAGGGTTTATCATCCCTCATTCGGCAAACGGCAAGACAAAGCCGACGAGGCTTATATCCCCGACGGCATTACCCGGCGCTATCGACAAACCAAGTGGATCCTACTCGCATCGAAGTGCATGCGCAGCGTCTCGCCCGCTTGCGGCAGCTCGTCGACAGGCACGCCCACCTTGTTGACCTTCCACTGCAGACGCGTGGGCGCATCAGCGCGCGGCACGTCCAGCAATACCAGCCGCTCAAAGCGTGAATCGCTCACACGGGCCACATGCAAATCATAGCTGTTGCGACCCCGCTCCGCGCGATTGTCAACATGGAAGTAGCTTGCGCGAATGCCCAGGTACGCCACATTATCGGGAACCGAGCGACCCACGTTAAAGGTCATGCCCCAGTCGAGGGCCTCAACTTCTTCGTCGCCGATCTTGCGCGCCTGGCTTGTGTTCTTGCAGCCCGTCAGGCGCAGCGCCGCCAGCGTCTGCGGACGGCGGACCACGTCCTCGATGGAGCCGACCTCCTCAACATGCCCGTCGTGCATCACGCAGATACGCTGGCACAGGCGGCACGCTTCGTCGATGTCGTGGCTCACGTAGAGCACGGTGCGGTTGCATACATCGAACAGGTCGAGCATGTTCTGTTCGAGCGCGCTCTTAAGATAGGAATCGAGCGCGCTCATGGGCTCGTCGAACATAAAAATGCCCGGATGCGCCGCCACCATGCGAGCAAGCGCCACACGTTGCTGCTGACCGCCCGAGAGTCGCGCGGGATAACGGTCGGCGAAATCGGCCAGACCGAAAATGCCCAGATAGCGCTCGGCGAGCTTTTTGCGCGCGGTGGCGTCGCCCGCGTCCTTTACGCCGGCACATACGTTATCGGCCACCGTCATGTTGGGAAACAGCTGATAGTTTTGGAACAGCAGGGCGCATTTGCGCTCCTGGGGCGACAGGTTGATGCCCGCCGACGAGTCAAAAAAGGTCACGCCGTTGACGACGATCTTGCCCTCGTCGGGCGTCTCAACACCGGCAATGCAGCGCAATGTGCAGCTCTTGCCGCAACCCGAGGCGCCCAGCAGCGCCACGCGCTCCTCGCCGGCCTCAAGCTGCATGTCGAGCACAAACCCGGGATAACGTTTCTTAATATCCATAACGAGCGACATAGCTTATCGACCTCCCTGCGGCGCCATATCATCGCGCATGAGCTCGGCCAGCGCCTCGCGATCGATACGCAAGGCATCGCCGCCCGCCGGGTCGAGCGAATCGCCCTGTCCGGCGAGATCTTCGGCCTGCTTGCGCTCCGCACGGGAGAGACCGCGCTCGCGGTACTTTTGCGAATGCGCGGTGTACATGTTGATGAACAGGATGACCAGAAAGCTAAACAAGATCACGACGGCGACCCAAAAGAGGGCCACCGACGTGTTGCCGCCCATCCACTCAAAGTAGATGGCAATGGGGATGGTCTGCGTAATACCGGCATAGTTGCCCGCAAAGAACAACGTGCAGCCAAACTCTCCCATGGCGCGGGCAAAGGCGAGGACCGTACCGGCGGCAATCGAGGGCCAACCGAGGGGCATCAGGAGTTTGGTGAAGATGCGACGCTCGGACCAGCCCAGCGTGCGCGCGGCGTCGAGCATCTGCGTGTCAAGGCTCTCGAAGGCTCCGAGTGCCGTACGATAGACGAGCGGGAACGACACCACCACGGCAGAGATCACCGCCGCCGGCCACGTAAAGACGATCGAGACGCCGTGCGCGATAAGCCACCGACCGACCCCGGTCGAGCGGCCAAACAACATGAGGAGCAGAAAGCCACAGACCGTGGGCGGCAGCACCATAGGAATCGTAAAGACCGAGTCGAGCAAGCCCTTAATACGGCTCGTCGTACCCATGGTCTTCCATGCGGCAAACAGGCCCAGTGCAAACGCGATCACCAGGGCAAGGCCGCTCGTTTTTATGGACACCCAAAACGGACGATAGTCGATGTCGCCCAAAAAGGAGACCAGAGAGGTCAAGGGACCCTGCTCATCCCGCAACACGACAGACGATGCCTCTACCATTTGAGCGCTATCAAGCCAACGCGCGCCGCCCTTGGCATCACCCGAGGCTGATGCAATCACCACATAGCGGTCCCCATCCGCACCGCGTTCGTCAAAGCCATAGGTATACCCGCCGGCATCAAACGTTGTTTCCGCCGTGACATACCAAGGAAGATCCACGTCCTCCAGCTGCGCACCTCCCATGCAGTTTGCGCTGTCGAGCTCACAGACGAGGGCCTTGAGACCCGATACGCACTCGTTGTCCTGCGGATCCAATCCATACCTCTCGATCGCCTTGGGCGATATCCACACCACAACGCGATCGGCAGCAGGCGCCACTACAAGGTCCACGTCCTCGTCAACGGGAAACCGGTAGCCCTCAGGCTGGCCCTCCATGGCACGAGCGGTCCCCTTGGC
>URNU01000034.1 GCA_900549275.1 uncultured Collinsella sp.
GATGGGATGGAACGTGGGCTCCACGTCGGGCAAGTCATATTGCAAGACGGGCTCGAGCATCTGGACGGCGTCGTTCATGTAGGACGTCATCTGGGTGAGCTCGTCATCGGTCAGTGCGATCTTTGCGTACTCGGCGATGCCGCGCACGTCTTTCTCGCTGAGTGCCATAGGCGCTCCCTTCCGCATAACAGTTAAACCGCTCTAGTATACAGGGCAACGCCGGCTTGGAGCAGGCGCTTTACCCAAATGCAGCGAAAACGTAACGAGGGCGGCGGTTAGCAGGCGACGGGCTGGCGGTTCCGCAGCGAAACCGCACCGTCCATAGCGAAAACCGTCTCGCCCACAGCGGAAACCATCACAACATTCGACGCTTTTCGCCAAAATCGCGATTTTCATCGAATGTTGTGATGGTTTGAAAGCCCCGACCACCACAAAGGTGCCTGTCCCCATTTTGGTGGTTCTGAACGATGCCTTATGCCGAGGCCTTGACCTTGCGGCGCTTGCGGACCGCGTGGATCACGATGTCCAGCAGCAACAGCACAATGGCTACGACCACGATAAGCACGGCAAACTCGCGCTTGCCCCAGTGGCGACCGGCCAGCGACTTTTGCTTGTCGACGTCCTTCTTGTTGTACTTGGTGCGCACGCAATGCACCAGCAGGCGATGGTCGTTCACGCCATAGGGCGTGCAGGTGACGAGCGTCACCTTGTCGGCGCCGGGCTCGATGGTCAGCGACTCCATCTCCTCTGGCAGCACGACCTCGGAGTCCACCATCTTGTAGGCGAGCGTCTTGTTCATGGTGTGTAGCAGCACCAGGTCGCCGGGCTCCAGCGAATGGATGTCGTCGAACATGCTCAGGTTGCGCATGCCCGAGTGCGCGGTGAGCACACAATGCGTCGAGGTACCACCCACCGGCAGGCTCGTGCCCTCCAGGTGGCCGACGCCCGCCATAAGGACTTCCTCGCTCGTGCCGTGGTAGATGGGCATGCTCACGTCGATGGAGGGGATTTCGATCCAGCTCATCATGGGGTCGCGGTCAAAGATGAGCTGCTGGGTGTAGGGTTCAATCTGGTCGGCGGGAAGCTCGGTGGCCTCGCCAGCCAGCTGCTCGTTAAAGGAGCGCGCCTGGAGCAGGATGCGCTCGCGCTCCTCGGCAGACAGCGCGTCCACGGTGCTGGACACGGTGCTGATCTGGTTGAACACGCCCGAGGCCTCGAGCCGGTCCAAGATCCACGGCCAGGTCATAAGGCCCACGCCAATAAGGATGATGACGATGGTGATGAGCCGGTCGGCCCAGCGCGGCAGTCGCTTGCGGCGGCGCTTGGGTTTTGGTTGAGGTTTGGGCTGAGGGCTTGAGCCACCGTTGTCCGCGGCGTTATTGCTCTTCATATGTTTGGCGCCCTGCACCATCGCCGGTCACTCCTCTACAACTCAAGTTGTCTAAACAAATAATAGCCGATTAGCGTGCTTCCGCGCCGGACAACGCAGCTTGGCAGCATTGCGCAGTGCGAGTATGGGCCCGCATTTGAGTTTTCAAAATGTCCCGAATCGGCTGAGCGATTCGGGATACAATGTCAATAGAAAACGACGCACCCCGCGTAAGTGTACGAGAGCGCGGGCGGCCTAGTTTTCAGCTTTTGTTAAATGCCCGGGATCCGACCCCCGGGCATTCTTATTTGCGCTTTCGACGCAAATGCCGTCCACCGTCCGCACCGCGCGTGCGCCTACGGACCTTAAACCGAACCTCATACGAGTCAAAAAACGCGATGACGAACGTGCCCACCGCCGCGAGGGCGGCGAGCGCGTTAAGGAATTTCAGCATATGGTGACCTCCGATCGAGTCGTCGGCCGCCCACGCACGGGATGCGTCGCAAGGGTATTTTACTGCGAGTGTATGCACCCACGCCTGGTAAACGCGATTTTGACAAACATTTGTTCGATAGTTACAAACACGGTTCCCCGTCCAGAGGAGCTTGGCCGCATTGTCCGCGTTTGCCCGACGTGTTTGCGTTTTCAAAATGTCCCGAATCGGCGGGGCGATTCGGGATACAATAACTACAGGAAACGACGCACCCCGCGTAAGTACTTAGGAGCGCGGGCGACCAGTTTCCGACGTTGTTAAATGCCCGGGCTCCGAACCCCGGGCATTCTTATTTGCGCTTGTTGCGGCGCAAATGCCTTCTACCGTCCGCACCGCGCGTGCGCCTACGGACCTTAAACCGAACCTCATACGAGTCAAGAAACGCGATGACGAACGTACCCGCATCGGACGGTAGAGGCTGGCTTCGTTGTCCCAAAAAAAACAGGGCAGACTCCAGTGCGGAGTCTGCCCCGAAAAGAGAATGGCAAAGCAAGAACGTCGATGGACGAGAAAAGTGTCCGCAAGTCTCATGGCCATCACATCCCACCTGCCAAAGGGATGGGTGAGCGAGCGTTACTCCTGCTCGGACTCCTCAGCCTGCTTACGGCTGCGGATGAGGTGCGCCACGCCGATGACGAGCACCGCGCCGCCAGCGATCCAAGTGAAGGTCACACCGTTAAGGCCGGTGAGCGGGAGGCCGGAGCCCTTCTTGTTCTCGATGGTGATGGGAATCCTGGTCGAGGTAACTTTTTCACCGAGCTGAGAAGTGACCATATTAGAGCTGGGGGTTACGCTGAGTCCTGTCAGTTCGCCGGTCGTCTCATTGTATGTAGGCGTCACCACAATGGTAAAGCTAATGGAGTTATAACCCGCGGGCGTCTCGCACTCCGTAATCTCGTACTCACCTGCAACAAGACCAGGGATAAAGACCTTGCTGTCAGTCTCTTTAGTCTTAAACACTCCAGCTTTGCCTGAATCGTCAGTGAGTCCACCAGTCTCCGTCAGCCATTTTTCGCCATTAACAGGAGTGGTACCCTCCTTGGTCATTTTGACCTTAAAGCCGGCAACAAGTTTCTTTTTCGGATTATCCGAGGCGGTCTTAGTGACATCGAGACCGAAGACGTAGTCAGTGACCTCATCCGACTCAGAAGTGCCCTTATCATCAGTCATGGGATTGTTGGAATAGACAAGCTTGACCTCGTTGGTGTTGCCGGTGGCAGTGTATTCAGCCTCACCGGTCAGTTTTGCGTTATAGGTCACAACGACCTTAGAGTCGCCCTTAAGCGTCACGCCTGCGTTTGTTGCAACAGCCTTAAGATCAGAGAAGGAAATCGTCAGGTCGTGACCGCCAGTGGGGTGCCCAGAGGCGTCCGTAGTGTCCACAAGATTTACCGTGTAGCCATTTGTAGGTTGGATAACGGTGTCGTCAATTTTCACCTTAACGGAGTTCTCGCTAGCCTCCAGTCCAGCTGAAAGATGATCATGGAACGAATATTCGTACTTGGTGAAGGTGTCGATGTTGCTCGCGACGGAACCGGTCAGTTTATATTCAACCTCCTCGCCAATATACGAGTCACTCCGCTTTCCCCATGCCTTGCCCTCATGAACTTCCTTTTTGACGGTAGGAATGCTGGTCTTCTCGGTGACCGTTACGGACTTACCACCCACGATAGCGAAAATCGGGGAGGTGCCAGTGTTCGGCTTTGCCGGATTCGTAAGACCATCAGGCACGAAGAGGTAGTAGCCATCGCCATAAGCATCCGGGCGCGTCCAAGAATCATCCACCTTAAAAGAATTTCCCGCAGGAGTCTCGTCTGTAATCGCAGCCGCAATTGCATACAGCACGTCACCGGGAGCAACGCGCGTACCCTCGCTGCTGGTTGCCGAGCTGGCAGAAGTTCCCGTCACATTTTTAGCAAGCCACTCGGCAACAACCGGGGCAGTGGCACTGTCCGCAAGCGCCGCAGCGCCGTCTGCATCCACGATTTCCTTGTACTTGGCAGATCCTTTAATAGCAGCGATTACCTTGCGCCCGATAGTCGTGTTTGACCATTCAATATCGGAAGCAACTTTTCCTTTGCTCCCCTCATCGGCGACTTTTGCCTTGAAGATCTGGTAGGCCTTGAACGTATTGTCCTTGTTGGCCTCGTCGACCTTATTGATCGTGATGCTGCCCGCCGCGCCCTCAGCAAACGCCATGGTCACCGGGGCCATTACGCCGCCGAAGCTCAACGTTGCCGTGAGGCCTGCTGTCACTGCCAGGCGTGCGATGTTCTTGCTCATGCTCATCTTCTTTTCCTCTGCTTTCTGCTTGAAGTCCATTTGATCTAAATCTGTCTGTCTGTCTGTGTCTTAGCATCTACTTCGCTACGTCTCGCCCCGCTCTCTGTGGGGCTGCCAGCTACTCTTTATGGCTGCCACCTCCCCGCTTGACCAGGAGCGCGACCACGATGAGCGCGGCTCCGGCGACCGCTGCGGCGGCCGCGGCGTACATTGCCATATCGCCAGTCGAGGGCATAAAGCCTCCGGTGGTAATGCTAGGGGGTGTGCCGGTGGGCGTGTTGATGAGCGACGCCTCCAGGCTGCCCGTCGACCCGTCCGCGCTGTCGGCGCGCAGGGGCGACTCGGCCGTGATGGTGAGTTTGGGCTTGGCGGCGGCCACCTGGTCGACGTCCAGGCCTTCGGCCTTGACCGTCACGGAGCGCGTGCCCTCAAAGGCGGTGTAGCCCTTGGGCGCCTTGAGCTCGCGGACCTCCAGCTTGCCCGAGTCCACGCCCGAGACAGTCACGCGGCCGTCCTCGCCCGTGGTGACGGTAGCCTTGCCCTCCGCATCCCACGTGCCGTCGGCCGACAGCGTGCGGTCGCGGTCGTCGGTGATGCTCAGGACCGCCCCGGCAAGCGGCTTATCGCCGTCGCTGCCGCGCTTGGTGAGCGCGAGATCCCAGGTATAGGCGCACGCATCGTCGCTCGGCGTGCGGGTGAAGCCGGCGTCGCCGGACTGGTCGGCAAAGGGAGAGCGCGGGTAACGCAGGTAGACCTCATTGGGGTTGCCCTTCGCGATGCCGTGGTTGCACGCGCCGTTGAGCGGCGCGTTGTACACGGCGACCACGCGGGCGCCCGCGGTGAAGGCGTCGGCCCCGCCGAGCGCGGCGATCAGGTCGCCGGTGCGCACGGTGAAGGTCTTGCCGTCGGCCGCTACCTTGGTGGCGCACTGGGCCGTGATGTCGGTCCAGCCCTTCGCGGGCTCGGTGCCGGCGCGGCCGTCCTTGCCGGCCGAGACGGCGTCGAAGCCGCCGTCCGCGCCCGCCGCCACGTACACGCGCATGCTCGCGGCCACCTTGGAGGGGTCGAGCCCCGCGCTCATGGTGTCGACGAACCGAACCGTATAGGTGTCGTAGGCCGTGAGGCCCGCCGGGACCGTGGCAGAGAGGCGCCAGTACAGGTCGTCGGCGACCGTGGCGTCGGCGGCCTTCTGCCAGGCGGCGGTGCCGTCCTCCAGCACATGCTTGGACACCTTGGGGGTCGCCGCCTTGGGCTTGACGGTGACGGCGCTGCCGCCGACCAGGGCCATGATCGGCGCGGTGCCGGCTTCGTTCTGGGAAATGGCGTCGTCGTCGGCGACGATGAGCCAGTAGCCGCAGGGCAGCTCGGCCGTCGTGCCCGCGTTAAGGGCCGCGGACACGGCGCCAGAGCTCTGGAGGGAACGAGCGAGCTGTGCGCTCAGCGCGCTCGTAAGGTGGGAATCGGTGTTGAGCCACTCGGCAGCTTCCTGCGCGGTGGTCTGGGAATTGGGCATGCCGGCGCTGTGCAGCACGGGCAGCGCGGCGTCACGCACGGCGTCGCTTGCCCAGGCGAGGTCGGTGGCAATCTTAGCGTCGCTGTCGCCGTCAACGACGTTGGCGCTAAAGATCCGGTAGGCGTCGTAGCTGCTCGCCACGGTGCCGCTCACCGTGATGGAACCGGTCGAGGTCGGCGCGGCCTGCGCGGATGCGGGGAACACAACCGCGCAGGTGCCAATCAGGAGGGCAAGCAGCGCAAACAAGATCGGGAAGGAGCAAACTTTCTTATTCACGACGCTTACCTCCCTTCGCATTCGCCTTGCGACGAATGTGCATCCAGGCCGCAGCAGCGCAAAGCACCGCCGCGCCGGCAAGGTACGTCAGAGTGACGCCCGACATACCAGAAAGGGGTAAAGAGGTGGAGTAGGTGTTGGTGAAGGTGGGGGTAGTGTCGGGAAACTCGTGGTCCTTATTATCGGTGTCTTTCCACGTACCGCCGGGGTCAACGGTTCCCTTCCTGTAGGTAACCCTACATTTGATCTCTCCTTTTTTGGCGTCATACGTTGGCTCAACCGTGAACTTATAGACCGACTGGTCGTACGTGTAGTGCGAGAACTGCGAACCGTCGGTTTCCTCGCGCACATAGTACGTAAAGTTCTTGAAAGAGCCACCCGTGGAACCACCCGGGTCGTCGGGATTATTCCTGATATCAGAAAGCGAGTACTTGAGCTCAACCTTTTTATTGATATCAGTGGTGTCCTTGAACGAAAGCGTCTGCTCCGTATCTTTACCAGCAGAGGTCACGGCAGTACCGATGATGTTGTCAAATTTGCTGTCTTTCGCAAGTTGAAGCGTGAACGCCTTCATCTCGCCACCCTCAACGACCTTAGTCGCCTCAGGAGTCCAGAAGACGGGGGGCACGATTTTGTTGGTAAAGGTCGGGTTGTCGCTTCTGTTACCGATAGTCACCGTGGCCTCCGTTCCATCCTCCGATGGCGCGAAGGAATAACCACTGCGATTAAGCTGCACGAAGTCTTTATCCGTCTCGGCCTTTTTAAAGACGGCCACACTCTCTACCTTGTAATAGTTGATAGGATACGTCATGAGGAATTCAGTCTTGTATGGACTACCGCCAACAGTTACCTCGATCTTGTAAATTGTCTTATCGAATTTGGTGTCTAATTCGTTTTGGCCGCTGATGGGTTCCTCAACGAGATAGAAAACGTATTGCCCTGAAGAATAGTCCTTGCCAGAGTCGAAGGTGATACTGCCGCTTGATTGATCAACAGTCGCCTCACCCGCACCACTGCAATCGCCCATATCAAATGTGCCGTCATCTTTCCAAGAAGGTGCCTTGGTACCGTTAACCTTCTGGCGCAGCAGCTGAAACTTGTACGCGTGCCCATCAAGGCTTTGCTTGTTTCCCTTTGCATTCACAAGCGCCTTAGTGGCGTTGAGTTTCATACTCGGGTAAACCCTCAGATCATTGACTTCGCCGACGATGAGATCGCCGTTGGTCATGATGCCGCCACCGTGGGTGTAGGAGTAGTTGCCACTGATGATGGTCGTAGCCTTCTCTTGCGCCTTATCTATGGCATCTTTAGCCGGATGGGCCTCCAAACCGAACATGTACTTAGCCTCGGCACCGCCATTTGGGTCGATGGTAACCGGATTTCCGTCGCAGGTGCCGTGCCAGCCAGCTGAGCCGCCGCCGAGCATCTTGCCGAGAACGACAGCAATTGTCTGATCCGCGCCTTCCTTTTTACGCACCAGGAAGAAATCCTTATGGCCGGATTTTTGGAAGTCAGGAGTAACGTAATTTACTTCATCGTGGTCTTCATTTTTGCCGGCGCCGCCAGCGGAATAATGATATGCTGTCAGTTTATTGCCATATTGATCAACGTTATCTTTGTTGTCATAGATAGCAACGCCTTTTGAGTGCGAAACGATTGTCTTGCCCGTAGGACAAGCACCGATGCCACCGCCCCAGCCACCGGCCTTATTATTAGTGATCAGCGTCTTGACGATGTTGAGCGTACCGCCTTCCTGAACAAAGACACCACCGCCACCCCAGTCGCCACCGCGGTCTTCTTTGCTGCCCGTCATGGTCTTGTTGTTGGTGATGTAAACCCTGTTTGATGCATTTTCCGCATTATTATCGCCGGTATTAATATCGCCGGTAGTATCGCCAGAAATACGGAGGCCACCGCCCTCGGCATTATCGGACATATTGCCCGCAATAAAACCGCTGGACATGGTAAATGCAACTCCCTGCCCGTTGGGGAGGCCAGCGTAGATTCCACCGCCGGCCTCATAGGAGTAATTGGCAGTAACGGAGCCACCCGTCATGGACAGCGTTCCACCGTTCGTGGATGCAATGCCGCCGCCACCGAGGAGACCTTTGTTGTAACGGTCTTTATTAGCGATGCGAGCTTCAGCTCGGTTGTTAGTTATATTGGCAGAATCACTGATGGTTACGGATGCACCCTGGGTATAAACACCGCCACCGTAGCCGCCGTCGCCGACGTCATAACCATCGGTGATATCATTCTCATATGTTGCATTACCCGAGATGACACCGCCGGAGAGTTCCAGTGTCGCGCCATTGTTAGCAAAGATGCCACCGCCAGAAGCAGCCTTGTTTCCCGCGACCACGCCGCCTGTCATTTCGAGGCTGGCATTCGCGCCCGTTATGCACAGACCACCGCCCCAGCCACCGCCGTTGCCGTTGGTGACGTAACCGCCAGAAATATAAACAGCGCCCTGAGAGAAAATAACGTGGCCGTCGTTGCCCAGGGCACGAGGCGTTGTGATCATGCCACCCTTAAGGTTTAGCGTGCTATCTTTCTCAACGGAAATGACTCGATTTACATAGCCCTCTTTGCATGCAACGATAGCGCCGAAATCGGCAACAGTGTGCTGGTAGGTCGTTTCGCTAGTACCAAAACCGTTAGGCGTGCTTTCAGTTACGTAGTATGTGAGTGATTGTGGAACACTTCCACTTAGCTGCATCATTGCTTGCTGACCAGGTTCACTACTGGTAGCTTCAGTCTGCAAGTCCTCCGCCGTACCTTCGACAGTTAGCGTAGAGCCATTTGAAATTGTGATAAATGCACGAACAGGATCGCTGGTGCCCTTGTCACTGTTACCGCTGCTGTAATAAAGCTTGTGATTCGCAAGGTCGATTGTAGTATTTTGCCTGATAGTGATTGACTCACTTGAACTAATGTCAGCCGCAAGACGTAGTTTATCGGGTTTAGTCGGGGCGTTAAGGTACGTTGTCAGGTCTCCGTCACTCGTCAGCAGCGTGTACCCATCCTTATCTCTTTGAAGTCCCGGAACCTCACCTTCATTTGCAACAGTAGCGGCCTTATAGACAGACTGCCCATCATCCGCGGGCTGCGCAGCGCTCTCGGCTCCCGTGTCATCAGACAACGGGGGCGTCCCGAGAGCATCGTCGCCAGACTCGCCACCCTCAGCGTCGTCACTATTCTGGTTTTCGGTATCCCCGTTGTTGGTGTTGTCTACATCAGTAGACTCACTTGAGGAACCCCCCCCCATCACAGTTTCCTCGGTAGAAACTGTCTGGGCATCATTGGCAATGGCCTGCGAGATCGGAGGCATGACGAGCGACAGTACCAGGCTCAACACGGAGGCTCCGCACAAAACGCCTGCCAGTACACGGCGCGTCGCTTTTTTACTCTGCTTAGTTTTTTCTGAATTCGCTTTCATCGATGTCTCCTCCCCAAGAGACCGCGATCTTGCTCTTTCACTATCAAACGTATCTGCGCAATCTGTAATTGCGCACGCTTAGTAATACTATTGTAACTATTGTTT
>URNU01000035.1 GCA_900549275.1 uncultured Collinsella sp.
GGCGTCGACCTTCTTCTGAATCTCGTTTACATAGCTGTCGATCGGCTGGAGAAGCTTCGTCTCCTCATCGACCGACAGAATCTTACCGGATACGGTAGGCATGTGTTCCATCCCCTTCGTCTACAGATACTTGGCGCTCAGACGGAGCAGCTCTTCCTGGTTCGTCTCCTTGGTGTTGACGATGCCCGAAAGGTGCCCGTTCGACATGACGCCGATGCGGTTGGTGATGCCGAGAATCTCGGGCATCTCGGAGGAAACCACGATCACCGTAGTGCCCTTCTTTGCCATGTCGATGATGAGCTGGTAAATCTCGTACTTAGCGCCAACATCGATACCACGGGTGGGCTCGTCCATCAGGAACACCTGCGGGTAGCGCTCAAGCCACTTACCAAAAATGACCTTTTGCTGGTTACCGCCAGAAAGGCTCGAAATCAGATCATCGGGGCCCATGCACTTGGTATGCATGGTCTTGATCTCTTTGTTCGTCGCGCGAACCATCTTGTCGTTGGACAACGCGGGGCCACTCTTGTACTGATCAAGGTTGGCGATGGTGGTGTTAAACGTCAGATCGCCTTTCAGGAACAGGCCGTTTGCCTTGCGTTCCTCGGTAATCAGAGCAAAACCGTGCTCCATGGCGTCGCGCGCCGAGGAGAAGTTCATCAGGCGGTCACGGAAGTAAACGCGGCCTGCCGCACGGGTGCGAATGCCAAAAATCGTCTCGAGCAACTCGGTACGGCCGGCGCCGACCAGGCCATACAAACCAAAGATCTCGCCCTTGCGCACGTCGAAAGTAATGTCCACCAGGTGCGGATCGAACTTCGTGGACAGGTGCTGCACCGAAAGGACGTTGTCGCCGGGAATGTTATCCACGGGCGGGAAACGGTTGTCCAGCGAGCGGCCGACCATGGCGCTCACGAGCTCGTTCATGTTGGTGTCACTCGTGCGCTTGGTCATAACCAGATTACCGTCGCGCAGAACCGACACGTCGTCGCAGATCTCGAAGATCTCGTCCATTTTGTGCGAGATGTAGATCAGAGCGATGCCCTGCTCCTTGAGCTTACGCATCATCTCGAACAGCTTATCGACTTCTTGCGCCATCAGCGAACTTGTGGGCTCGTCCAAAACGATAACCTTGGCGTTATAGGACATAGCCTTGGCGATCTCGACCATCTGGCGCTGAGAGACGCTCATGTTTTTCATGGGCTGGGTCAGGTTGACGGTCATGCCCAGACGACGGAACAGGTCCGAAGCCTCTTTGCGCATGCGCGCCTCGTCGATCACGCCGCCCTTAACCGGATAGCGGCCCAAGAACAAGTTATCGACCACATTGCGCTCGAGGCACTGGTTGAGCTCCTGGTGGACCATGGCGATGCCGTTTTCAAGAGCATCCTTAGGACCGGAGAAACTCACCTCCTTGCCATCGAGGAAAATCGAACCCTCGTCCTTTTGATAAGTGCCGAACAGGCATTTCATCATCGTGGACTTGCCTGCGCCGTTCTCACCCATCAGGCCCATGACGGTGCCGCGGCGGACGTCGAGGTCGATGTGGTCGAGAACTCGGTTGCGCCCGAACGTCTTGCTCATCCCTCGAATCGACAGGACGATGTCGTCTTGCTTGTCTGACATGTATTCACCCCTCGTTTCCCTCGATGTCCTCCCTGTGCAACCTTATTTGCGCAGCTACGATAGAGAGAACGTCCTGATATGAGACCATTACGAAATGTTTACGTACTCATGGTCTCTGAAAAGCAAGGGGGAGCAGTCTCCTGATCCCCCTTGCCAACATGCCTACATGCTCCTGTGAGCAATCACGGCCTACTGGCCAAGAATCGACGTGTAGGAAGCGCCGTTGTCGGTCTTCACCATGTTGATGGCAAAGGCATCAAAGTCAGCCGGGTTACCAAGCTTGTTGGTAATGGAGGACTCGTTCTGGCCGTCGCCCTGGACAACCTCGAGATCGAGGTTGAGCAGCGGTGCATAATTCTCGAGCAGCGGCTTGTAGGTGGAGCCCAGGAAGTTGTCGGCGGAGTTGTAGATGCTCAGCCAGACCTTCTTCTTGGGGCTGTCCTTCTCGTCGAGCTGGGCCTGAGCCGTCTCGTACAGGGTGTTCGCCGGGTCGGTGAAGTCCTTGTAGTTGTCGGCCGTGACCTCGAGGTTCATAGCGTAGAAGGAGCGATCGTCCTTGCTGAACTTGAAGTCATCCTCGGCGATGACGTTGCCGGCATCGTCAGCCTTGCCCACACCGGTGTTGACGTCGACGCCGTCAAGAGAGTTGCGGAGCAGGCGCAGGGTGAGGTAAGCCTGGACAGCGGGGTTCTGGGAAATGGTGCCACCATAGGGGAAGTCGGTGTCGCCCAGGGCGGCAACGGCGTCGGAGTTGGCGTCGTAACCAAAGACGGGGACCTTGTTCTCCTTGGCCCAGTTGGAGTACATGGACATGCCCATGCCGTCGTTGTTGGAGACAACGATATCAATCTGCTCGCCGAAAGCGGAAGCCCAGGTGCCGGACAGAGCGTTACCGGCGGTCGGAGCGTCCCAAGTGGCGCCGGCGGAGGTCTTCATCTCCTGGCTGGCGAGCTCACGGATCTTGAACTTCTTGCCGTCGACCTCGATCTCGCCGTCCTTGACCTTGTCGGACTTGCCGTCCGTGTTGGTGCCGACGGGGTCAGAAATGATCTGGCCGTCCTTCTCGACAGCGGTGCCCAGGGCCTTACGGCAGCCACGGGTACGAGCGATGGAGTCGTTGTGTCCCACGTCACCGATGGCGAGGACGTAGCCAATGACGCCGTCACCGTTGCGGTCGATGTCAGCTGCATGGGCCTTGATGTACTCGACGACCATCTGGCCCTCGAGCTCGCCGCCCTGCTTGGCGTCAAAGCCGACGTAGTAGGTGTCATCGTTCCACTTGAGCGTGGTCATATCCAGCTCACCGGTGGAAGAGTTAGAAGGCTGGCGGTTGTAGAAAACGACCGGCTTCGTGGCGTTCGAGCTTCCGCCGGCGGCGGCAGAACCGCCATCGCTACCGGAGCCACCGCAGCCCACGAGGGAGCCGGCAGTAGCGACGCTCATCACGCCGAGGCCGCAAGCCTGAAGGAACTGACGACGAGAAAGTGCCATGAGGAATTCCCCTTTCTTAGCGCATCCCTTAATGCGCTTTAACTACCAAAACGAGCGCCGGGGGATGTTAGATGTTTGCGCTAACATCCTTTGCCCCTCGGCGGGCTCTTACTCCCTGCCATAGCGCAACAGCAAGGACGAGTCGTTAATGAGTACGTTAACAGCCTGAGGAATAAAAACTATCCAGAGTTTTATCAAAGACGCCGAACGGTCGATATGAGCACGCGAACGGTATGTGCATTTTTGAAATAATGCGAGGTAAATGGGGGTGCTCTTAGATAAGTACTCTTCCAACGCCGCAGGTGACGACATGGTCAAGCGTTTTATCATCGGCATTTGTGTTTAAACAAAAACCACCACAAAGGTGCCTGTCCCCTTTGTGGTGGTTGAGCGTCAAAAGTGAACGTGTCGCTACTTGGAAAGCTCGTCGGCGAGAGCCTCGATCTGGGCGCGCGATGCGTCGTTGAGCGAACCCAGGACGGTCACTTTGTTCTGCGTCAGGGTGATGTCCTTCATACCCTCGAGCTCCTTGGTCATAATCTTGGCAGCTGCAGGCGCCCAAGAGCCGGCCTCGACGAGCGCCACGGTGCGGTTCTGGTAGGCATGCTCGGCGAGCGTATGGATAAAGGTGCTCATGAACGGGAAGATCTCGCCCTGATAGGTAATGGAGGCGAGCACCAGACGGTCGTAGCGGAACGCGTCCTCAACGGCCTCGGCCATATCGTCGCGAGCCAGGTCAAAGACAGAGACCTTCTGGCCGCGGGCCTCAAGCGCTGCGGCGAGCTCCTCGACGGCGGCCTTCAGATGGCCGTACACGCTCGCATAGGCAATCGTGATGCCCTCGTCCTCGGGCTGATAGCTCGACCAGGTGTTGTAGGTGTCGAGGTAATAACCCAGGTTCTCGGTCAGCACGGGGCCGTGGAGCGGGCAGATAATCTGAATGTCCAGAGCGGCGGCCTTCTTAAGCACGGCCTGCACAAACTTGCCGAACTTGCCCACGATACCAAAGTAGTAACGACGCGCCTCGCAGGCCCAGCCTTCCGGGTCCTCGATGTCGTTGGCACCGAACTTGCCAAAGGCGTCAGCACTAAAGAGCACCTTGTCAGTGGCCTCGTAGGAGAACAGCACCTCGGGCCAGTGCACGTTGGGAGCGCCGACAAAGGTCAGGCTGTGACCGCCCAGGTCGAGCACGTCGCCGTCTTTGACGACCATCTTGCGCTCGGGGAAGTCAGTGCCAAAGTAGTTGACCATCATGCGGAAAGCGCCCATGCTTGCCACAATCTGCGCCTGGGGATAGCGCTCCATAAAGGCGGCGATACCAGCGGAGTGATCGGGCTCCATGTGATGGACAACCAGGTAGTCGGGCGTACGGCCATCGAGCACGGCCTCGAGGTTGCCGAGCCACTCGTCGACAAAGCCAGCGTCGACCGAATCGGCGACAGCGATTTTATCGCCCAAGATAACGTAGCTGTTGTATGCCATACCGTTCTCGGACACGTCGTACTGGCCCTCGAACAGGTCAATGTCGTGATCGTTGACGCCAATGTAGCGGATATCCTTGGTGATCTCCATCAGGCAAAGCCTCCTAGATAGACAAAAGAGCCCGTCTATCATAGCACTCGCCCTCGTAGCAACGGCTATCTGCCAGCATCCTTACCGATTGTTATTGATGCGGAATATACCGCTTTTGACCTGCAAAAACTATACGCGAGGCTCTGCCGTGGTGTGCCGAACGATGAGCTTGCCCGGAATACGAATGGCAACAGTCTTGCCCGTTGCCCCCGCTTTCGGAACCGCATGCTCGAATACCTCGCGTCCGCGCTGATGTAGATCGAATCGCACGGTCGTGAGCTCGTTATGCGCGACAAAGTCGTCGAGCGAGTCATCGACGCCCACCACGCTCACGTCCTCGGGCACACGCAATCCGCTGTCGCGCAACGCAGCGATCGCACCGTTTGCCATCTGGTCATTTGCCGCGTAAATCGCCGTCATGGTGCGGTCGTGCTCAGCCAGATATCTTCCGGCTTCGTAACCGCTGTTGGCAGACCAGTCGCCCTCGAGCGGTTCAGCCATTTTGATATGCCTGCGCTCGAGAGAATCTCTCCAACCGGCCCGGCGGAACTGCTCGTCGACCGAGAAGGACGGACCGCCGATAAAGCGAATTTGCTCGTGGCCCAGCTCAAACAGATGATCCATAAGCAGTAGAGAACAGCCATAGTGGTCAGAGTCGACCGTGGTCACCCGCGGGTGCGCATACATGGTGACGATAACCGTGCCAATACCCGGCAGCGGATCAAACGCCTCAAAATCGGGCGCCATACGACTCATGCCGATAATGATGCCGTCCACGGGCAGCGCTGCCATACGACGCGTTGCCTCGGCAAGCGAAAACTCCTCGGTCTTGGACATCTCGACCAGCGTGATAGCACAACCGCGGTCGCGGGCCGCACTGGCAATGCCGTCGATCATCGTAAGGTTACCGAACTTGGTGACGTCGTTAACGCACAGCCCGACCGAATGGTAGCGGCCGTCGCGCAGCGAGCGACCGGCATAGCTCGGACGGAAACCGAGCTCCTGCATGGCTGCCTGCACGCGCTGACGCGTCTGTTCGTTCACGTTGGGCAATCCGTTGGCAACGCGCGAAACCGTCTGCTGCGAAACACCGGCAGCGCGGGCAACGTCGGCCATTGAAACCGGACGCGAACCCGTGTCGTTGGAAGGGCGCCTTGCCACAAAATCACCTTCGCTCCTGTAGGAAGCCTAAATACCCCATGCGAAATTGCTGGTCACACGGGAGGCTTTGTTGTCTTCCGATAATGTTAACGTACTCTACTATACCTATCAGCAGTTATGCAGCGCCCTCAACACCACCTGAATACCGTTCACGGCTCATTTTCGACCGATTGCAGGAAAGCGAAGAAGTCCGTGGTTCCAGGCTATGAGTACGTTAACATAAGGCGTAAGCACACCGATACCATGATGGCCTGCGCTCCGGGCGCACAGGCCATGGCGTCGTATTCGAAAGGACGCTCATGATTACCACAACTCCGTTCGGCACCGCCCCCAGCGGCTCGCCGGTTACGGTCTATAACCTTGTTTGCGCAGGTGCCCGCGTGCGCGTTATGGACTATGGCGCGACCATCCTTAGCATCGAGGTTCCCGATGCCTCAGGCGATGTTGCCGACATCGCGCTCGGCTTCGATGCCCTCGATGGCTACTTCGACAATCCGGCGTGCTTCGGCGGAACCATTGGGCCTTCGGCCAACCGAACGGATAAAGGCCAAATCGAGATTGCCGGCACGGTCTATCAGATGGCATGCAACGATGGTCCCAACAAAGCCAATAATCTGCACACCGACCTTGAACATGGCCTTCATAAGCGCGTGTGGAACGCCACGGTCGACGAGATTACCAACACGGTGAGTTTTACATGCAAGTTGGTCGACGGCGAACTGGGCCTCCCGGGCAACCGCACCTTTACCGTTGCCTATGTCCTGCAGGCAGGGCCAACGGGTGCCGCAGAGCTCACCTGCACGCAAAGCTGCGTTACCGATGCCGACACCTTCGTCAACATGACCAACCACACGTACTTCAACCTTGCGGGGCACGATGCCGGCACGGTTCTGGACCAGGTCGCGACTATCGATGCCGAGGCTTTCCTCCCCCAGCGCCAGGACAACGTCTCTTCTGGCGAGGTTCGCCCCGTGGCCGGTACGCCATTCGATTTCCGCGCACCCAAGGCGCTCGGCAGCGACATCGAGGCGAACGACGAGCAGCTCAAGATTGCACGGGGCTTTGACCATTGTTTCTGCCTGGATAGCTTTACCCCCGACGCCGACCCGCGCCACGCACTGCGCTTGCAAGATCCAAACTCGCGCCGCACGCTCGACATCTTCGTAACCGCACCGGGCGCGCATCTGTATACCGGCAACTGGCTCAGCGATATCGACGCCAAAGACGGCTGCAGTTACGGTCCTCGCGACGGCGTCGCATTTGAGCCCGAGTTTTGGCCTGACAACAACCATCACACAGATTGGGCACATCCCGTCTGCACGCCTGACCACCCGTTTAGCTCGACAATCGTGTACCGATTCTCGACGATTTGTTAACCCACCCTCGTCGAGGTGCGAGGGAGCAGCGTTATGACTCCCGTCTACTCCCTCGCACCTTGATATGTTTACGTACTCATAAGCAAAGCCCGGTAACTCGGGATAACCAAGAAAGGAAGACACCATGACCGCCCCCGACGAAAAGACACTCGCCACGCTCACCAAGCTGTTTGAAGAGGAGTTTGGCCCCATCGGCGACCGCCAGGTGCTCTACGTGCACGCGCCCGGGCGTTCCGAGATCAGCGGCAATCACACCGATCACGAGGGCGGTCACGTTATCGCCGGCTCGCTCGATGTCGCCGTCGACGGCATCGCCGTGGCAACCGACTCCAACAAGATTCGCATCGCCGACGAGGGCTATCCTACGTTTGAGATCACGCTCGACACGCTGGATGTTCAGGAGTCCGAGAAGGGCACGTCCGCAAGCCTCGTCCGCGGCATGGCACACGAGATTGCAGCCCTTGGCGTTGAGCCCCACGGCTTCGACTTCGCCTTCACCTGCTCCGTCCCCTCGGGTGGCGGCCTTTCCAGCTCTGCCGCCGTCGAGGCCGCGTACGGTCGTGCCATGGAGACGCTCTGGGGCGCGCCCGCCATTGAGCCCGTCACGCTCGCTCAGATGAGCCAGCGCACCGAGAACAACTACTACGGCAAGCCCTGCGGTCTGATGGACCAGGCCGCCGTATGTCTGGGCGGCCTTGCCTACATGGACTTTGAGGACCAGGCTCAGCCTAAGACCCAGAAGCTCGAGCTCAACTTTGAGGACCACGGCTATGCGCTCGTGCTCGTTAAGGTCGGCGCCGACCACGTGGCCGCCACCGATGACTACGCCGCCGTTCCGCGCGAAATGCAAGACGTCGCCGCCGAGTTTGGCAAGGCACGCCTGTGCGAGGTAAACGTTGCCGATTTTGACGCCAAGCTCCCCGAGCTGCGCGCCAAGCTGGGCGACCGTGCCTGCCTGCGCGCCGTTCACTACTGGTACGAGAACGGCCTGGTCGATAAGCGCTGGGCGGCCCTGAACGCCGGCGACATTGACCAGTTCCTGGTCCTGACGCGCGAGTCCGGCGCCAGCTCTGCCATGTACCTGCAGAATGTTGTTGCCAAACTGGGTGCCGAGCAGCCTTCCATGTACGCGCTTGCTCTTGCCGAGCATGTGCTCGACGGCCGTGGCGCCGTTCGTATTCACGGCGGCGGCTTTGGCGGTACCATCCAGGCCTTCGTGCCGCTCGATCTGGTCGACACCTTCATCACCAAGATGAACAGCTGGCTGGGCGAGGGCTCTGCCCGTCACTACGCCATCTCTGACAAGGGGGCTTACGCGGCATGGCTGTAATGACTGACGTGCGCGAGGCCGCGCAGAACCTGATCGAGTACGCTATTCACCGATCGATGATCGGCCAGGACGATCGCATCTGGGCATACAACACCATTTTGGAATGCATCGGCGCCACGGGTCCCGCACTTGACATGGCTTGGGCGCTCAAGACCGAGAAGATTTCGCTCTTGCACCCCGATACACTCCCCGACTTTGACCTGGAGGGCACGCTTGCCGCGCTTTCCGAGGCCGCCGTGGCCAACGGTGCTGCCGAGGACACGGCGTCGGGCCGCGACCGCATCGCCATGCGCATCATGGGCGCGCTCATGCCGAGGCCTTCGGTTGTAAACGAGGAGTTCAACGGACGTATAGGCGTCAACGAGCCCCGCGCCGCGACCGACTGGTTCTACGGCCTGTGCTGCGACGCCGGCTACGTGCGCCGCGCCGCTATCGCGCGCAACATCAAATGGCGCACCCCCACCAACTGGGGCGACCTGGAGATCACCATCAACCTGTCCAAGCCTGAGAAGGACCCGCGCGATATCGCCGCGGCCGGTGTGGCCAAGAACACGGGCGAGAAGTATCCCGCCTGCCAGCTCTGTATCGAAAACGAGGGCTATCCAGGACGCTCCGCAACAGCCGACGGCGGCGCCCACCCCGCCCGTCAGAACCTGCGCGTTATCCCCATTCAGCTCGACGGCGAGCGCTGGGGCTTCCAGTACAGCCCGTACGCATACTTTAACGAGCACTGCATTGCTATGAGCTCCGAGCATCGCCCGATGCACGTCGACCGCAAGGGGCTGACCTGCCTGCTCGATTTTGTGGACCTGTTCCCGCACTACTT
>URNU01000036.1 GCA_900549275.1 uncultured Collinsella sp.
TGCGAGCAGCCGCAGCCGGTGATCTTGGACATGAGCGGGCTGCCGCCGTGGGACTTGGCCACGGTCGTGCCGTCGGTAATCAGGTCGACTTCGCCCGAGACCACTACGGCGCCGCCGGTGTAGCGGGCGAGCGCCACGGCGGCATCGCGGGCGGCGTCTACCGTGTCGGTGGTATCGACACCGCGCACGCGGCTCAGATCGGCTGCCTCGCCCTCAAGACCCCACAGACCGGCGAGCGCGATGATCTCGGAGGCATTGCCGCGCACGATGGCGGGCTTGTACTGCTTGAGCTCGTTTACCAGCTGGGTGCGCAGACTGCCGATGCCTAGACCCACCGGATCGAGCACCCAGGGCTTGCCGGCGTCGTGTGCCGCCTTGGCCGCGCGGGGAATCGTCTGTTCGTAGATGGGGAAGAGCGTGCCCATATTGAGATAGATGGCGCCGCCGCCGGCAACGAGTGCCTCGCCCTCGTCGGGCAGATAGACCATGGCGGCCGAACCGCCCACGGCGAGCTGCGCGTTGGCGACAAAATCGATCGTCACCGTGTTGGTGATGGAGCCGGCCATCGGATTGGTGGCGCGAATCTCCTCTACGGCCTTGACCACATTTTGCTTAAGTTGTTCCGAATCAATCACTGCACATGCCTCCTTGGCATAGAAAAGGGGCGCTGTGCATAGACAGCGCCCCTGTAAAGGCGGCATGCTCCCTACGCCAGCATTAACTGACAGGTTCAAAGGATTGGGCCCCATGCCCTCTCAGCCTTGTGGTTTGCACCGCCGGCACTCCCGCATCGAATCTGTTGTTTCCTATACTAGCGCACCGTTACAATGGTTGCGGTGAAAATGACGGGGGGACTCTATGATCAAACTTGTGCTGACCGATATGGACGATACGCTGATTCCGGCTGGACATGACGGTGCCAGCGACTACGCTATCGAGGGCATTCATGCCATGCAGGCGGCGGGTCTGCACTTTGGCCCGGTTTCGGGCCGTCAGCCGTCCGCGATGGGCTGGATGTTCAAAAATTGTTCCGAGTGCTTTTCGACCGGTGCGTTCTGCAATGGCCAGGTCATGTTTGTGGACGGCGAGGCGGTAGCCTCGCATGCGACCGACAACGCCGCTCTTATGCGCTTGGCTGACTACTTGGAGCAAGAGACCGATGATACGTATCTGAAGGTCTACAGCCTGGGTGACGACTTTTGGGATAACGATGCCTACTGCGTGACGAGCGATCCCGAGCGCGTTCGTCGCGCCATGGAGTCGGGCGGTAATGCGTGGCTCAAAGGCGAAGAGGCCCCGTGCCGTCCTGTTGTCGATGATGCCCCGGTATACAAGGCGAATATCTGGAGCGCCCGCTCGCGCGAAGAGCTTGCTGAGCTGCGCGAGCGCATTGCTGCCGAGGTGCCGGAGCTCTCGCTTGTATTTCCCAACAACCGCGTGCGCCTATTCGATATTCTCCCGGCCGGTTGGGACAAGGGCTGCGCTGCGCTGGAGCTGGCGCGCGCTTTGGGCCTGACGCCCGATGAGGTGGCCGTATTTGGCGATTCCGATAACGATCTGCCCATGATCGATGCCGTTCCCAACTCCGTTGCAGTCGCCAATGCCAACGAGGCCGTCACTGCTGCCGCGCGCTGGCATATCGGCGCTGCGGCAGACGATGCGGTCGCCGGGGCTCTGCATCAGATTGCCGCCTGTGCCGCGACGGGGGAGATGCCGCCGTTTATGCGTCAGATGGATGCGGTGGGTTCGGGTATCGCGGACGTCTAGGGAGGCCATCATGAAGCTCCAGCAGCTCAGATATGTCGTCAAAGTTGCCGAATGCGGCAGCATCACCGAGGCCTCGCGCCGGCTCTTTGTGTCGCAGCCTTCGATTACCGCATCGATTCGCGATCTCGAAAACGAGATGGGCGTGCGCATCTTTGAGCGCACTAACAAGGGCGTCGTTGTGTCCGAGGAAGGCGAGACCTTCTTGGGCTATGCGCGCCAGGTACTCGACCAGGCCGACCTGCTCGAAGGCAAGTACAAGGGCGCATCCGAGCAGGTGCCGCACTTTAGTGTGAGCTGCCAGCATTATTCCTTTGCCGTTAACGCGTTTGTTGACGTGATTCGCGAGTTCGGTGCCGCGCGTTACGACTTTACCCTGCGCGAGGAGCAAACCCACGAGATTATCGAGGACGTCGCGCACATGAAAAGCGAGCTCGGCATCCTGTATCTGTCGGAGCACAATCGCGAGGTCATCGAGCGCATGCTGGCGGCCAACGAGCTCGTGTTCGAAGGGCTCTTCTGCGCCACGCCGCATGTCTTTGTATGCGCCGACCATCCACTGGCGCACCACGCCAGCGTGACACTCGAAGACCTCGAGGACTACCCGTTTTTGTCCTATGAGCAGGGCAGCTATAACTCGTTCTACTATTCTGAGGAGCTGACCTCGACCTTTGAGCGCCGCAAGAATATCCGCGTGCGTGACCGTGCGACGTTGTTCAACCTGGTCATGGGCCTCAACGGCTACACGGTGTGTTCGGGTGTGATCAGCCATGAACTTAACGGCCCCGGTATTATCTCGATTCCGCTCGATGTAGACGAGTACATGGAGATCGGTATTATCACGCGCAAGAACACGACACTTACGCGCTACGGGCAGGCCTATATCGACGCGATTCGTCAGCACATCTAGACTGCTGCATTCTGCACGGGTCAAATCTCTTTATGGCAGTCCCAACTGATATAGGAAGCATCTATATCAAACTGTTATAAACATATATTTTACGATGACCATATGAGCGCTCATACTCTGTCCCAGTAAAGCAACCAATGCAAAGGGAGATATCTATGAGCACTTCGATTCAACCGAACGCGCCGTTTCGCGCCGATATCGTCGGCAGTTTTCTTCGTCCGCAGGCCGTGAAGGACGCCCGTGCCGCCTACGCCGCGGGTACGCTCGATGACGACGGCCTTAAGGCCGTCGAGGATGAGGCCATTCGCGATTTGGTGGCAAAGCAGAAGGCGGCCGGCCTGCAGGTCATCACCGATGGCGAGTTTCGCCGCAGCTACTGGCACCTCGACTTTATGTGGGGGCTGAACGGCGTCGAGCGTCGCACCTCGCGTACGGGCTATATGTTCCACGACGAGGAGACCACGGCCGATACCGCCGTGGTGACCGGCCCCATCAGCGGCGAGAACCACCCCTTCGTCGAGCACTTTAAGTTTGTCAAGGCGCTTGAGGGCGAGGGCCACGTTGCACGCCAGACCATCCCGGCGCCGATTCAGACGTTCTCCGAAGTCACGCTCGACCGCTGCGATGGCCAGCAGGAGAGCTTGCGTGCTGTCTATAAGACCGACGAAGATCTCGCCGATGCCATCGCCGCAGCATACCGCACCGTGATTGCCGACCTGTATGCCGCAGGCTGCCGCAATATCCAGTTTGATGACTGTACCTGGGGAATCTATTGCGATACCGATTTTGTGGCAAAGACCGGCATGAGCCCGGTTGATCTGCAAAAGGTGAGCGAGCTGGGTGTGGCGCTCAACAATGCCGCCATCGCGGGCAAGCCCGACGATCTGGTCATCAACACGCATGTATGCCGCGGCAACTACCACTCCACCTACGCTTTTGAGGGCGGCTACGACCCCATCGCGCCGTACCTGTTTGCGCATGAGGACGTCGATGCGTTCTATCTGGAGTTCGATACGCCGCGCGCCGGTGGCTTTGAGCCGCTCAAGTACGTTGCCCCCGGCAAGAAGGTCGTGTTGGGCCTGGTGACCACCAAGGCGGCAGAGCTCGAGAACGAGGATGTTATTGTCGAGCGCATCCGCGAGGCGGCAAAGTACGTGCCGCTCGAGAACCTGTATCTGTCTCCGCAGTGTGGCTTTGCCAGCTGCGAGATTGGCAACAAGCTGACCGAGGACGAGCAGTGGGCAAAGATTGCACTGGTCAGGCGTATTGCCGAGCGCGTTTGGAAGTAACGCTACCGCCCGCGGCGCCGGAGCGTGCGAGAAATTACATATCGCGTACAATGGTTCGGATCGTATCGTTCGGGCAGGTAATCCGCTATGCTCGAGCGCCCTTCCATTCTGAAAGGGCATCCGTGTCCCAGTCTTTGACGCCCGCCGTCACCGATGCCATCTACGATGCGTCATCGCTCGGCCGCCCGCGCATGTTTTTGCTCGGTCTACATATGCGCGTGGGCACCATTTTTAATGCGTCAGTATCCATCGTATGCCACGCGCCATTCGTAGATCGGTTTGGGCAAAGTGGTTGCCGGGGTTGAGCTCCAGCGTTGTTGGAATGCCGCGATCGACAAGCAACGCTTCCATGGCGCGTGTGCCTTCGAGGACGTGTCGCATCATGCGGTTGGGCGTCTTGGTTTCTTTTTTGCCGAGTGACAGGTAGACGGCGCCGGGCGCGTTCGGCATCCTGTGCTCGTGCGCATAGTCGATAAAGCCAGGAAACCAAAGGGACCCCGATGCGCTTGCGGCGCGGTCAAAGGCATCGGTTTGCCAGAGGGCCCAAAGCGAAAAGAGACCCGCCAGCGAATAGCCGGCAATGCCACGCCAGGCAGGTGGCTGTGGGAGTGATAATTCGACCTTTGGGATTATCCGGTTCAGCAGTTCATCGAGAAATCCGGACGCCTGACCGCCAAAGGGTTCGGCATCGCGTACAGTTCCGTCGCATTCCCAAGGGCTCAGCTCGCGATTCCAGTTGAGGCCGCCAATGGCGACAAGGGTAAACGGTGGGCAGTCGAGCTCTCGGCAGCACTTATATACCTCGATGCCGTCACCCATGACCACGGGAAGGTAGATGATCGGTGCGCTTTCGGCATGCATTGAATGAACGGTTATCTGCTTTTGGCACGCTTCCATGACGGGCTTCTCTCGGCGTTGTGATATCGACAGCCCCAATTGTCGCACGCCGACGCATACGCGCTACCGAAAAGAAAAGCGCGGAGCCGCTCGATGCGACTCCGCGCTTTGGTGTTCTGCTTTGGCAGCATTGCCGCTACGCTACGAAGAAGTAGACGAGGAAGGCAAGGGCTGCGATCCACATGAGCGGCTTGATCTTGGAGGCCTCGCCCTTAAAGAGCGCGACGACCACGTAGGCGATAAAGCCCAGGCCAATGCCGGCAGAGATGGAGTAGGTGAAGGGCACGCCGGCGACAATCATGAACGCCGGGAAACCCTGCGACACGTCGGACCAGTCGATCTCGGAGGCCTCGCTCATCATGAGGTAGCCGACGTAGACCAGGGCACCGCAGGTGGCGGCGCTGGAAACGATGGTGACGATGGGGGAGAAGAACGCGGCGAGAATGAACAGCACGCCGGTGGTGACGGAGGTGAGGCCCGTGCGGCCACCGTCGGCAGCGCCAGAGGTGGACTCGACGAAGGTGGTGATGGAGGAGACGCCCATGAAACCGCCCACAGCAGCGGCGGCGGAGTCGACGATCAGGATCTCCTTGATATTCTCGACGTTGCCGTCGTCGGTGAGGAACTCGCCCTGCTTGGCCACGGCCATCGCGGTGCCCATGGTGTCGAAGAAGTCACTCATGAGCAGCGAGAACGAGATGACGAGGAGCGCGGGGTCGGTAAGGACCTTGACGATGGCGGGCACGCCGCCGGCGTCGGCGATGGGGCCACCGATGCTCGAGAAGTCGAGCGGGGCGATGATACCGGTCGGAGCCTGGGTTACACCTAGGGGGATACCGGCGATGACGGCGACGACGATGCCGATGAGCAGCGAGCCGGGGACGTTGCGGCAGGCGAGGGCGACTGTCACCAGGATGGAGATGATGCCGACGATGAAGGTGGGGGAGGTGATGTCGCCCAGACCGACGAGTGTACCGGCGCCAGCGGTGATAATGCCGGCATCGCACAGGCCAATCATGGCGATGAACAGGCCCAGACCCACCGAGATGGCGTGACGCAGGACAACCGGGATGGCGTCCATGATGGCCTCGCGCAGGCCACAAAGCACGAGCAGCAAGATGACGACGCCCTCAAGGAAGATGACGCTCATGGCCACGTGCCAGTCACCGCCGCAGACAGTGGTGGTGATTCCAGCGATCATCGCGTTGACGCCTAAGCCCGACGCGCAGGCGAGCGGGCGGTTGGCGAAGATGCCCATGCAGATGGTCATGATGCCGGCGCCCAGGCAGGTGGCACAGGCGAGCGCTCCCGCATCGATGCCAGCGCCCGAGAGCACCGCGGGGTTGACGGCGATGATGTAGGCCATCGCCAGGAATGTTGTCAGTCCAGCGCGAAGTTCGGTCCCGATTGTGGACTTGCGCTCACTGACGTGAAATAGTTCGTCCATGCATACCCTTTCCTTGTTCGGCCCCGAGTTTAGGCCGATTGACACGAACTCACCTACTATATCGCCTTTGGAAGGTCGATGTTCCTCGCATGTTGAAGTTCGGCGCTTTGTAGCAGACGGACGGTATTTTTCGCATGAAAATGTGTAGGTACCGTATACTTAAGCGGTTACAACGAACTCTTTGGAGGAACGTATGATTAAAGAGCTCTGCCGCGACGAGGCTATCCTGTCCCAGCGTTGCGAGGTCGCGACTGTCGAGGACGAGTCGGTCGCACAGGACCTGATCGATACCATCAAGTCGCTCGACGATGCCGGTTGCCTTGCCGCTAACCAGATTGGCGTTACCAAGAAGGTTTGCGTCTATCTGGACGACGCCGGCGAGCCCCACGTGCTCTACAACCCCCGTCTGGTGTTTGGCCTGGGCGCCAGCAAGATGGAGGAGAGCTGCCTGACGCACGAGGAGGTCACCAAGTCCACGCGCTATATCAAGTGCAAGGTTGCCTTTGACCAGATTGTCGACGGCAAGATGAAGGAGTGCCGCCGCGACTACGCGGGCTTTGAGGCACAGATGATCCAGCATATGATCGATCACTGCCAAGGTAAACTTGTCTAGGGTGACTACAGCACCGCACTTCGTCTCTTTTGGTCCGGGCGTGACATTGTTGTCATGTCCGGGCTTTTATGTTTAGCGCCTTTTTGTTTGGAGACAATGAAATTAGCAAGAACGTAAAGCTAGGAGGCGCTATGTGTACGAGTATTCGATTTACCGATAATTCTGGCCACATGTATCTAGGCCGCAACCTCGACTGGAGCTTTGACTACGGCCAACAGGTTCGCGTGATGCCTCGCGGGTTCCACATTCCGTATTCGTTTATCGACGATGCGTCGGCAGCACACGCGGTAATCGGCATGTGCATCGATTACGAGAACTATCCCATGTTTTTCGACTGCGGCAACGATGCGGGTCTGGCTGTGGCGGGTCTCAATTTCCCGGGTTATGCCGAGTATGCCGAGGACCCTGTCGACGGCAAGACCAATATCGCGGCCTATGAGTTTCCCCTGTGGGTGGCAGCGACGTTCTCGACGGTCGATGAGGTCGAGGCTGCGCTGCACGACACGGTGATTGTCGCCAAATCTGCTGGAGAGGGGCTGGGCGTGTCGCTGCTCCATTGGATTATCGGCGACAGCCAGCGCAGCATCGTGGTCGAGATGATGGCTGACGGCCTGCATGTATACGACGATCCGGTCGACACCCTTGCCAATCAGCCCACCTTCCCGTGGCACATGGAAAACCTGCGCACCTATATCACCGCCACAAGCGATTTTCCGCAGACGGCGACGTGGCGTGGCGCCGAGCTTAAGCCCTATGGCGCGGGCGCCGGCATGCGCGGTATCCCGGGTGACTGCTATTCGCCGAGCCGTTTTGTAAAGGCGGCGTACCTCAATGCCAATTACCCGCAAAAGGAGAGCGAGGCCGAAAACGTCGTCCGTATGTTCCGCTCGCTCGAGGGCGTGGTGATGATCGAGGGGGCGTCCAGGATGGGCGATGGCAAGTTCGAGAAGACTATCTACACCGGATGCTTTAGCGCGCGAACGGGCAATTACTATTACTCAACGTATGGGGATCCGTCGATTCGCTACGTGAGCCTGATGGATGCCGAGGGTGCGAGCCCCGATAAGCTCGTGGCTCCCGAGCCGCGTCGTTCGTAGCCGATAGCTTCACTGCAATGCAAAGCGCCCCTGCATCTCCCGTGAGGTGCAGGGGCGCTGTCGTCGATTTGTGACGTCGCTAGAAGTCGGCGTCGTTGAGTTGTTCGCTCTCGAAGCCGTCGAGCTGTTGCTGTTCGGGCGTATCGGCGACGCTCTCGAGCAACTCGGTGGGATCGACGTTCATGCTCTTGCCGGCCTCGTTGCCGTTGACCAAGTCGTCCGAGAAGATGTCGACCTCCATTTCCTCGGCCTCTTCGATCTGGATCTCGAGCGGCACCTGGGTGCGCACAAGTTTGACGGCCGGACGCATGCGGGCAAAGAGGGGTACGTACTCGATGATGATGGCCGAGTTCTCTAGACCGTACCAGCGTGCCGGGCTTCCGCAGGCGCGGCGGACGGCGTACTTGATGGCCATGACGCGGTGGTCATTGCGGTTGATGTCCGTTTCGGGGGCGAGCATCTTGCGCAGCATGCAAAAACGGAAGTCGCCCACGTTGCCGCGTGTCTCGTAGATGGAGTAAGTGTGATGCTGCGGCGGCAACTCACCCGATGCCATCAGGTCGCCAACGATCTGGCGCAGGTAGGCGTTGATGCGCTGATTGACCTTAAAGCCCAGGTCCAAGCGTACGCGGAACAAAAAGTCCGTGCCAAAGGTCTCGACGGAATACTCGTGCGTATAGGGTTCATCGGTAACGTGCACGTTGATGAACCAGTATGCCTTGGCACGCTTGGGATGTTTGTCCAGGATGGAATAAAGCACGTCGCGGTCGAGTGTGAGCGGATCGGGGCTGTTGGTGAGGAACACCAGATTGTCGGCGAGCACGGGGTAGGTCTCGTCGTTGCGCAGGCGGTTGAGCTGATCGATGTACTTGGAGACGGGCAGCAGGATCGTTTGCGTGCGCTCGATGGCGGTGCCGCGGCGCCACACATACATAAGGCCAAACAGCAGCGAGGCCAAGAAGATCATGACGTAACCGCCGTCAAAGAACATGGTGAGGCACGAGGAGAAGAAGCACAGCTCAATGGCGCCGAAGAGCAGGGCGAAGACACAGGCGCCCAGCTTGTGCTTGAGGATGCCGGCGATATAGCTCGTCAAAAGCGTCGTGGTCATAAGCATGGTCACGGTAATGGCGAGGCCATAGGCGCTCTCCATGCGCTCGGAGTTCTGGAACAGCAGCACGATGAAGATGCAGCCGACCCACATGATGTTGTTGACGAGCGGAATATAGAGTTGGCCCTTGGTGTCGCTGGGGTAGTGGATGCGCAGGTGCGGCATAAGGTTGAGGCGCGTTGCCTCGGATACCAGCGA
>URNU01000037.1 GCA_900549275.1 uncultured Collinsella sp.
CGCGACGACGACCTCAAGGCCACCGTCGACATGATGGGCATCGAGCGCCCCGTGTCGCTACGACTCGTGCCGACGGCACAGGTTGGCGACTATATTCTCGTACACGCCGGCTTTGGCATCCAGATTGTCGACGAGCAGGAAGCCCAAGAGACACTCGAGCTCGTCAATACCATGACCGAGCTGGCCGAAGAGGACCAGCTCGCCACCAACCCGGCCGAGGCATACTAGTGGCGGCGGCGCAGCCGGTTCGCTCCGGTATCGACTTTTCGGCATTTCGCGACCCCAAGCTGGCTCGCGAGCTCATCGATCGTATTCATGAGCTTGTCGGCAACCGCAGCATCAACCTTATGGAAGTCTGCGGCACGCATACCGTGAGCATTGGCCGCTATGGCTTTCGCTCCATTATGCCGACGGGACTCAAACTGCTAAGCGGCCCGGGGTGCCCCGTTTGCGTCACCGCCAACCGCGACATCGACCACGCGATCGCGCTCGCCAACATAGACGGCGCCATCATCACCACCTTTGGCGACATGATGCGCGTGCCCGGATCGTCCACCTCGCTCGCCGCGCAAAAGGCGGCAGGGCGCGACATCCGCATCGTCTACTCCCCGCTCGACGCGCTCGACGTTGCCGAGCAAAACCCCGACCGCCCGGTCATCTTTATGGGTGTGGGCTTTGAGACCACAACGCCCACCATCGCCGCCGCCATCCTGGAGGCAGATGCGCGCGGGCTTTTGAACTTTTCGGTCTATTGCGCCCACAAGACCACGCCGCCGGCGTTGCGCGCCATCGCCAACGACCCCGAGACCGCCATCGACGGCTTTATCCTGCCGGGCCACGTCGCCACCATCACGGGCTTGGCGCCCTTTGGCTTTTTGGTCGACGAGTTCGATACCCCGGGCGTGGTCACGGGATTTGAACCGGTCGATATCCTGCAGGGCATCTGCATGCTGGTCCAGATGGTTGTCGAGGACAGGCCCGCGATTGACAACGCCTACCGCCGTGGCGTCAACGCAGACGGCAACCCCGTAGCGCGCCAGCTGGTCGAGCAGGTGTTTGAGCCATGCGACACCACGTGGCGCGGGCTGGGGCCGATTACTAACTCGGGCCTTTCCATCCGCCCCGAGTTCTCGCGCTTTGATGCCCGCGCTCGCTTTGACGTGCCCGTTGAGGCGACGGTCGAGCCGCGTGGGTGCCGCTGCGGCGACGTGCTGCGCGGGGCCATTACGCCGAGCAGCTGTCCGCTCTTTGGCCGCACCTGCACGCCCGAGCACCCCGTCGGCCCGTGCATGGTGAGCTCCGAGGGCAGCTGCGCGGCGTACTACCGCTACCGTAACTAGTCCGGACGCACCCGCACACTGGCACCACCCACGATTGGAGTTTTCGATATGTCCCGTACTGCCACCGATAGCACCGTCCTGTTGGGCCACGGCTCTGGCGGTCAGATGATGAAGCGCATCATCGATGAGGTCTTTTTGGATGCGTTTGGATCGCCCGAGCTGCTCGCGGGCAACGACGCCGGCGTCGCCACGCTGCCCGCGAGCGGGCGCATCGCCATGTCGACCGACAGCTTTGTAGTCTCGCCGCAGTTCTTCCCCGGTGGCAACATCGGCCGCCTCGCCGTATGCGGAACCGTCAACGACGTCGCGACCTCGGGCGCCAACGTGCGCTACCTGTCGTGCGGGTTTATCCTCGAAGAGGGCTATCCCATGGATAAGCTCCGCCAGATTGTGCAGACGATGGCCGAGACGGCGCGTGAGGCGGGCGTGTCCATAATCACGGGCGACACCAAGGTGGTCGAGCGCGGCGGGGCCGACGGCGTCTATATCAATACCGCCGGCGTGGGCGAGGTGCCCGCGGGCGTGGCGCTCAGCGGCGCCAACTGCCAGCCCGGCGATGTCATTCTGGTATCGGGCACACTGGGCGACCACGGCATCGCCATCATGAGCCAACGCGAGGGCCTGGCGTTTTCGAGCACGATCGAAAGCGATGCCGCGCCGCTCAACCACCTGATTGCCGACGTTTTGGCCGCAGCGCCCGGCACGCGTTGCTTTCGCGACCCCACGCGCGGTGGCCTGGCGTCCACACTCAACGAGTTTGCCCAGGCCAGCGGTGTTGCCATGGAGGTCGACGAGGATGCCGTGCCCGTGCGTCCCGACGTGCAGGCCGCCTGCGAGATGCTCGGCTACGATGTGCTGCAGGTAGCAAACGAGGGCAAGATGGTTGCCGTGGTGCCGGCCGAGCAAGCCGATGCCGCGCTGAGCGCCATGCGCGCCGCCCACTACGGCGAGAATGCCGCCATCATCGGTCGTGTGCTGCCACTTGCCGAGGGCTCCCGTCCCGCCGTGCGCGTGCGCACCGGCTGGGACTCGACCCGCATCCTCGACATGCTCGTAGGAGAGCAGCTGCCGAGAATTTGCTAGGGCGGAATCGCATGATTGGCGCGATGCGGCTTGATATCCCTGGAGATGTTCAGATTCCAAGCACGCCCAACGCATAAGCCCAGTATTATGAGGTGCGTTTTGAAACCCAATGACGGGAGCTTTCATGGCAGCAGTTTTTTCCCATGTGATCTTTGACCTGGACGGCACCATCCTCAACACGCTCGAGGACCTGGCGGCCGCCGGCAACCATACCTGCGAGATGCACGGCTGGCCTACGTTTGCCGTCGACGAGTACCGCTACAAGGTGGGAAACGGCATGCTCAAGCTGGTTGAGCGCTTTATGCCCGCCGAGTACGCGGGCGACGGCCGTATGTTTGAGCAGACGCTCGCCGAGTTTAGGGCTTATTACGGCGAGCACAAGGAGGACCACACCGCCCCCTATGCCGGCACAATCGAGATGCTCGACCGCCTGCGTGCCGCGGGCGTGCAGCTTGCCGTGCTCACCAACAAGGACCACATCTCGGCGGCTCCGCTTATCGAGAAGTATTTTGGTTCCGAGCGCTTTGCACTGGTGCAGGGCCGTGTCGATGCGTTTCCGCCTAAGCCCGAAGCACCCGTCACGCTGCATGTGATGGAAGAGTTGGACGCTAATCCGGCAACCACGCTCTATGTGGGCGATTCCAATGTCGATATCCTGACCGGCCACAACGCCGGCCTTAAGAGCGCGGGCGTCAGCTGGGGTTTCCGCGGCCGCGCAGAGCTGGAAGCCGCCGGCGCCGACTACGTGGTGGACAGCCAGGCAGAGCTCACGGCGCTGGTACTGGGCGAGTAACCGCTCATCCCTCCCACGGGCAGCTAATGTGGGACGGGACTCTTTTAGCTGCCCCCCCGCACCAAGGAGTGTCCCCAACTGCCGGCAGAAAAGGAACGTCCCCAAGTGCCACCTTCCCATTGACTACTCCAGCGATGGCAGTATCGCAGGTAGAGGACGGACAGCGAGCGGGCACCAGAGCGAACAAATTGGCATGAAAAGAGGACGGCATAGACCTTCTGGTCATGCCGTCCTCTTTGAATGACAAGTTGTCGCTCTGGTGCCCGCGCAGCGTCGAGCAGTTGCGGCGTTTGGTAAAACGCCGCAACGAACTACCGCGTAATCCCCTAGCTCATCATCGCATTCATCATCTCGGTGGTTGCGGAATCGTCGGCAGACCACTCGTTATCCTCGTTGGCGGAATACTTGAAGGTGACCTTGGTGTCCTTGGTCTTAGCGGCCTTGGTCACGTCGACCATGACCTGGCCGGCCATCTTGTACAGGTCGTCCTCGGAAGGCGTCATATCGAGTGCGGCGACCTTCTCCTGATACTGGGTGGCGAAATCTTCGACGATCTTGTTCATGGACTTGCAGGTGATGGTAACCTCGGCGGTCGCGGTACCCTTGTCCTCGTCGACCGTCACATCGCCGATCTTGTAGTCAAAGCCCTCGAGATAGCTCTTGGCATACTCCTTGGGATCGATGCCCAGTTGCTCAAACTCGTCGCCCGAAGCCTCTTCCAGGCCGGCAAGGAAGTCATCTCCGCCGTTCTTGATCTCGTCAAACTGGCTCGTAAGGTCGTTGGTGATGAGCTCCTCCACCGAAGGCCCTCCGCAGCCGGAAAGCAAAACCACGCACGCGACCAGGGCAGCCATCAGGGGCGCAAGCAGCAGCTTCTTTTTCATGACAGTCCTCCAAACAAGCGGCACCGCGTTCCTCGCGCAGCGCACGTCGCAACAGTAAGTTCATATTAGCAGCTCCGTCCAAACCCCTACGTCGCAAAAGCGCGGACGGCTCAATTTGACGAACAAATGGCCCGTGAAGCAAGCCCCCTGCAATAAAACGCACCTGCTTAGCCCATTAAAAAAGGGTGGCCGGACAACCCGACCACCCTTGTGCATCTTCTGGATGCCGCAGACTACTTGCGGACGACCTTAACGATGGCATCACCGGCGGCGACGGCAGACTCGGCCTCGACGGTAAGCTCGACGTCGGCAAACTCGGCGGTGTTGGACACGGCCACGACGACGCAGTCCTTGTAACCGGCAGCAGCGATCTTGGTGCGGTCGATCTTGAGGATGGGCTGGCCGGCCTTCACGACGTCGTCAGCCTTGACGAAGCCCTCGAAGCCGTCGCCGTTCATGTTGACGGTATCGACGCCAACGTGCACCAGAACCTCGATGCCGCTATCGGACTGCAGGCCCACGGCGTGACCCATGGTGACGGTCACCTTGCCGTCGCAGGGAGCGTAGACCAGGTCGTCCTCGGGCCACACAGCGCAGCCCTTGCCCAGAACCTCGCCACCAAAGACGGGATCGGGCACGTCGGCCATCTTGATGACCTTGCCCTTGACGGGCGAGCACAGCACGTCGGCGCCGGCAGAAGCAGAGATAGAGGCCGGAGCAGCAGCTGCCGCGGGCTCAGCCTTCTTCTTGAACATATCAAACAGACCCATACGTTTTCTCCTCTTGATTAAGCGCAACGTTATGCGCATGCCTATGGTGATTATAGTGCCAAATGACCAAAATACTAAGGCGAGGGTTCGAATCGCAAGCCCTTCCAAGCCCTTCCCAAAACCTTTTCCCCAGTGGCACTCATATTGTCGATTACTCCAAGCCCTCGGTGCCGTTGGACTTGATGATCTTCTGGTATGCGAAGAAGCTGTCCTTGCGGCGGCGCTCATAGGTACCGGTGCCGTCGTCGTACTTATCGACGTGGATGAAGCCGTAGCGCTTGCGCATCTCGCCAGTGCCGGCGGAAACCAGGTCGATGGGACCCCACCAGGTGTAGGCAATCAGGTCAACGCCATCGGCAATGGCCTCGCCCATGGCCTTGATGTGGCTCTGCAAGTAGGCGATGCGATACGGGTCGTGGATTGAGCCGTCCTCCTCGACCTCGTCGTAGGCGCCCATGCCGTTCTCGACCACCATCAGTGGAATCTCGTAGCGGGCGTAAATCTCGTTGAGGGCGATGCGCAGGCCCAGCGGATCGATCTGCCAGCCCCAGTCGGTGGACTCCAGATAGGGGTTCTTGCCGCCAAAGGTCATGTTGCCCTCGGTCATCTCGTGGTCCTTGTGGGTGCCCACGGTGCCGGACATGTAGTAGCTAAAGGTGTAGAAATCAACCTTGCCGTCGGCGATATCCTGCAGGTCGCCGTCCTCCATCACGAGCTCAACATCGTTCTCGGCCCAGAAGCGCTTGGCATAGAACGGGTACTTGCCGCGCACCTGCACGTCGGAGCAGTACCAGTTCATGATATTCATCTCCTGCTGCGTGGCGAACACGTCGGCCGGATCGCACGTGGCGGCATAGGAAAGGATGAAGCAGTCCATGTTGCCCATCTTAAACTGCGGATAATGCTCGTGGGCATAGCGCACGACGCGGCCGCTGGCGACAAACTGGTGATGCAGCGCCTGCATACGAGCCTGCGGCGTGGTGTGGACCGCCGACGCCGGACCCTCAAAGCCCTGAATCATGCTGGTCTCAAAGAGGTTGCCCATGTCCTGGGTACCGCAGTTGATCTCGTTGAAGGTGAGCCAGAACTTGACCTTGTCCTGATAGCGGTCGAAGACGGTCTGGCAGTACTTCTCAAAGAAGCCGATGAGCTCGCGGCTCGCCCATCCGTTGTATTTCTCGACCAGGCGATAGGGCATCTCGTAGTGCGAGAGGGTCACGAGCGGCTCGATATTGTGGGCACGCAGGCAGTCGAAAACGCGGTCGTAGAAGGCGAGGCCGGCCTCGTTGGGCTCAGCGTCGTCGCCGTTGGGGAAGATGCGGCTCCAGGAGATGGACATGCGGAACATGGTAAAGCCCATCTCGGCGAACAGCGCGATGTCCTCCTCGTAGTGATGATAGAAATCGATACCGTCATGATTGGGGTAGAAGCGGTTGGGGTCGATGTCGATCGTAATCTGACGCGGCTCCTTGTAGCTGCCGCCTAAGAAATGATCGTCGACGGAAGGACCGCGGCCGTCCACGTTCCAAGCACCCTCAAACTGGTTGGCGGCGGTAGCGCCGCCCCAATAGAAGCCCTCGGGGAACTTGATGTTTGCCATGAGCATCTCCTTTGTATCGCGGGTCGATAAGCTGAGTATCGCCTGCGCACGGGACGGGCAGAAGCGGGCGCGCCAAACCCGACACTTCTTTTCGCGCCCACGGACCGCCGCCGCCCCGCCCCTGACACTTCCTGATACCTACCAAAACGTGCCAAAATAAGCCTGTCCCTTTTTGGCAGGTTTGGCGAGTGTGGGAGTTCGCATGGATATCAAACGCAAGATCACCGAGGCGCAGGGCCTCACCCCTACCGAGCAACAACTCGGCATTGCAGCCCTTGCCATCGGCGAGGACATCCGCGGGCTTTCTATTAAGGAGTTTGCCGCGCGCACCAACGTTTCCGTTGCGAGCGTGCACCGTTTTTGCAAAAAACTCGGCCTCGAGGGCTTTAAGGACCTCAAGGTCGAGCTCATCCGCCTGGCATCCGAGGCGGGAAACCGGCGCGACGTGGACATCAACTTTCCCTTCGATGCCACCTCCACTCCCGCGCAGGTTATGGAGCGCATGGAGGGGCTCTACCAGACCACGCTGGCCGAAACGCAGGAGCTACTCGACCCCACGCAGCTTGACCACGCCGCCAAGCTCATCGCGAACGCCCGACAGGTCGACATCTACACGGGCTCGCACAACCTCTATCCAGCGGGAATGTTCCGCGATCGCCTGCTCTCCGCCGGTAAAAGCGCGACGTGCCACAACGGTGTCGAGGCCCAGGTGCGAACGGCTCTCGCCTCGGGTCCCGACCATACGGCAATCGTCATCTCCTACAGCGGCCTTGCCCCCAACCTCAAGGACATCTTGCCGATCCTCAGCAGTCGGCATGCCCCGGTCATCGTCATCGGCACGCCTTATTGCGCTCGCATTCACCCCGGCTTTGCCGCCTACCTTACGGTAAGCGACCACGAGAGCATGACGCATCGCATCACGCAGTTCGCGAGCCACATCGCCGTGCAATACGTACTCGATTCGCTCTACAGCAGCTACTTCGCCAAAGACTATGCCCACTGCTCCGAATTCCTGGAGCGCTCGTTTCCCTACACCCGCCTCCCGGGGCTCAAGTAGCGACGAGCGTGGATTTTTGGACGCTTATCCACGCTCATTCACGACTAGTCATTTAAGAACGCCCCCAATGACTACTCATCCGGAGCAAGGCAACGCCGCAAGAAGAGGACGGACAGCGAGCGCCGTCCAGGGCGAACAAGTTGGCATGAAAAAGGCAAGGCATAGACCTTCTGGTCATGCCTCGCCTTTTGAATGACAAATTGTCGTCCTGGACGGCGCGCAGCGTCGGCCGGTTACGGCGTTTGGTAAAACGCCGTAACTACTCCCGAGCTCCGTACTGCTCGTAGTAAGCGTCGATGGCGGCCTTGAGCTCGTCATCGATGACGACCTTGCCGTCGATCTCGTGGTTGTAGAGGGTCTCGACGACCTCGGCCATGGAAACGATGCTCGCGACGGGGAAACCGTACTTTGCCTCGATCTCCTTCTGCGCGGTGGTCACGCCGCCCTTGCCGACCTCCATGCGGTTGAGGGACACGATGAGGCCCTTGATTTCGACGTCGGCAGCAGCCTTAACCTTGGGATAGGTCTCGTCGATGGACTTGCCGCTGGTGGTGACGTCCTCGACCATGACCACGCGGTCGCCGTCCTTGGGCTCATAACCCAGCAGGTTGCCCTTGTCGGCGCCATGGTCCTTGGCCTCCTTGCGGTCACAGCAGTACTTGACCTCCTTGCCGTACAGCTCGTGGTAGGCAATCGCGGTCACGACGGCCAGGGGAATGCCCTTGTAGGCCGGCCCAAACAGCACGTCAAAGTCGTCGCCAAAGTTATCGTGGATGGCCTGGGCGTAATACTCGCCCAGCTTCTTGAGCTGATAGCCCGTCACGTAAGCGCCGGCATTCATAAAGAACGGGGACTGACGGCCGCTCTTGAGCGTAAAGCTGCCGAACTTAAGGACGTCGGACTCGACCATAAACTTGATGAACTCTTGCTTGTAAGCCTCCATGCGGGCTCCTCTCGTAATCGCGTACGTGCTCTCCAGTTTAGCGCAGGCGAAGCGTCGGTGCGGGCGCGCTTTGAGGCCACGGCATTCTGTAAAGGCTTTTCGGGATCAATGGTTTTCCGAACAATGGGGTTGACATGTCAAACCCCCTCATCAAGAATACGGGCGGATTAAAAAGGGGTACGAGATACCCAAAGCGCGCTGCGCCCAGCCTTAAGGAGGTGTGCCATGGAAGGCAGTCCTAGTCGAAAAACCTGCATGTCGCCCTCGGCACGCCGCGAGGACTCCGCGCACGCATAAACGCCACCGGCAGATCGTCAACCCCCCCCCACAAAGGTGCCTGTCCCCTTTGTGGTGGTTCGCGAGCATGACGTGAGCGACATCTAGGTTTTTTGCAATTCAATACGACACGTACGCTAACTCCCTTCAACAAGGAGGACCCTATGCTGATGCTCAAAACCGCCACGGTTCTCGAAGCCATCTCCAAGCGCCGCCGCACGGCACGCCCTGCCGCTCACACCGGCCTGTCCAAGAACACCATATTCGCCACCATCCATAGTGCCGATGACGCTCTCGTACTGCTTGACGCCACGGCAAACGGCCTCACCGCCGAGCAGGCAACCGAGCGCCTGTACGCCTCCGGCCCCAACACCATCGAGGCACCGACCAAGACGCTCGCCCGCCGCATCGCCGACGCCTTCATCGATCCCTTCGCCGGCATCCTCGCCGCGCTTGCGCTGGTCTCGCTCTACATCGACGTGCTCGCCGTGCCCGAGCCGCAGCGCGACCCCTCCACGGTCATCGTCATCGG
>URNU01000038.1 GCA_900549275.1 uncultured Collinsella sp.
CCGCCACTCGAGACCAAGCCGGCCATAAGAGTGCGAAGGGCATCCGCGCGATCGGCGCAGATGCCCTGTGAAATCAGTTCGTCATCAAGACGCACGCGTTTCATGAATGCCATCAACCATTCGTATCCGGAGACGCGGCCTGGCTATCCTTGGATTCGTTTGCCGCATCCTCATCGTATTCCTGCTCGAGCTTATCCGCCTCGCGAGGCGTCAGCTCAAACTTGTCGACCATGTCGACCGCACGGGAGCCGAGCTCAATCGCCTCGTCAAACAGATCGAGCGAACGCTCCAAGGAAGTATCCTTGGAGCGAACGGTCGCGATAATCTGGTCTAAGCGGTCCGAAATCTCGTCGAAGTTGCGGACGGAACCCTCTGGCATGGCTACTCCTCGACGGTACCGGTCTCGGCCTCGGCGACCTCGGCGTCCTCATCAAGAACGCCGGCCGCAGCCTGAGCGGCTGCAACCTTGGCGGCAGCCTCGGCGGCCTGGGCCTCCTCGCGGGCACGGTCCTCGGCCAGCAGCTCCTGATACAGGTCCTCGCCCGGCAGCTCCTCGCTACGAGCGATCTTGCCCAGCACGCCATTGACAAACGACGCAGACTGGTCGGTGCCATAGGCCTTGGCAAGCTCGACGGCCTCGTTGATTACGATGGCGTCCGAAACCTCCTCGTCGGTGAGGAAGCGCATCTCATAGACGGCGATGCGCAGCAGATTGCGGTCGGCACCGGGCATGCGCATAAGATCCCAGTTCTTGGCGATGGAGCGCAAGGCGCAGTCGATGCGGTCGATGTGCTCGTAGGCACCGCGGCACAGCTCCAGCGCATAGGGGTCGAGGGGACCCTTCGAGATCAGGAAATCGCCCTCGAGGACGCGCTCGAGCGGGCTGTCCGTGGCCTCGGCCTGGAACAGCAGCTGCAGTGCCTGACTGCGGGCAAGCGTACGCCCGCGATAAACCTTAAGGCTCAAAGGTTACTCCTTGGGGAAAACGAGGCCGTCGATGCAAACGTCAACGCGCTCGACCTCGACGCCCACCTGGGCATCGATGGCGGCGACCACGGCGGCGCGAACGGCCTCGGCGAGTTTCTTGAACGGATAGCCAAAGAACACCACGACGCGCACGGTAAGTGCGAGCTTGTCGCCGATGACCTCGGCCTCGACCGCCGGCTCGGAAGCCGGGGCCTTGGACGAAAGCATCATAGAGACAAGGTTGGTGGCAAGGTCCTTGACGCCCACGGAGGCGATGCCCTCGACATCCGTGACGGCGCGCGAGACGATGGCGGTCAGAACATCGGGCGAAATGCCGATGCCGTCAATCTTGATTTCCTGGGGCATGAGTCCTCCTAGAAGAGTTGGTTGCTAGACGCGGGAGACGAACTTGCCGTCGCGGGTGTCAACCTTGATGACCTCGCCCTCGTTGAGGTACATGGGTACCTGGATGACGGCGCCGGTGTCGATGGTAGCCGGCTTGGTGGAACCCTGGACGGTGTCGCCCTTAAAGCCCGGGTCGGTCTGGACGATGGTGGTCTCGATGAACATCGGCGGAGTCACGCCCATGAGCTCGTCGTCGGCGAAGAGCAGCTGGCAGGTGTCGTTCTCGCGCAGCCACTTGGCGTTCTCGCCCACCATGTCCTCGGGAACGGGAACCTGCTCGTAAGACTCGTTGTCCATGAAGATGTAGTCAGCGCCATCGTTGTAGAGGTACTGGAACTCACGGGTGGTGAGCATGACGCTCTCGAACTTGGTGCCGGCGTTGCAGGTGTTCTCGACGACGCGGCCGCTCTTGATGTCGCGGGTCTTGTAGCGCACGAAAGCGCCGCCCTTGCCAGGCTTGACGTGCTGGAACTCGACGATGGTGTAGACCTTGTCCTTAATGCGGAGACCGAGGCCGTTCTTGAAGTCGGCGGTAGAGATAGTAGGCATAGCAACCTTTCTTGTTATTGGCGAGACGCACAAGCGTCCAAATTACATACGAGCGAAATTATACACTTGCAGACGGCGGCTGCAGCGAGCGCATAAAAAGAGAACGCGGGGCGCCCGAATCAATCCGGACGCCCCGCCTCCAAAAACCCAACTGGATGGCTTAGCAATCGATAATGTGCAGGTCGTGCGGGGTCTTGGTGAAGGGCTCATAGCCGTTCTCGGTGACGACGCCGTAGTCCTCCAGGCGTACGCCGCCCACACCGGGCAGGTACACGCCGGGCTCCATGGTGATAACCGAGCCAACCTCGATGATATTCTTGCTGCGGTTGAAGTTGGGCAGCTCATGGATGTCGATGCCCACGCCGTGGCCCAAACCATGGTTGTAGTAATCGCCATAGCCGGCATCGCCGATGATCTTCTTGGAAAGCTTAAAAATGTCGTTGCCCTCCACGCCAGGATGGATAGCGGCGACACACTCCTCGTGGGTGCGGCGCACGAGCGCGTACAGGTCGAGCTGCTCCTGGGTGGGCTCGCCCATCACGACGGTACGCGTCATGTCGGAGCGGTAGTCACAGTAACCCGCGCCGTAATCCATCAGGACAAAGTCGCCCTTCTCGATCACACGGTCGCTCGGGACGGCATGCGGGTTGGCGGTGTTGGGACCGCTCGCGACGATGGAGCCGAAGGCCAGGCTGTCGGCACCGTTGGCGAACATAAAGTTCTCGAGCTCGTTGCGGACCTGCTTCTCGGTCATACCGGGCTTAATAAAACCGAGCATGTGCTGGAAGGCGGCATCGGTGATCGACTGCGCATGGCGCATGAGCTCGATCTCCTCGGCATCCTTGATGGCGCGCATCTTGCGGATGTCGTCATGCATCAGCGGCAGCATGCAGGAGACGGAGCGGTCCTCCAAACCACGCTGAATACCCTGGTAGAAGTTAATCTGCATGTCATCCTCGACGGCGCAGACGCGGCACTTGTTGGCCGCAATCTTGCCGGCGACCCAGCCGGGAATGGTGCCCTCGTCCATGTCGTAGACCCAGGGGCTGCCGGCGGGCGTGTTCTCCTCAAAGCTGTTGAGATAGCGCGAGTCGGTGTGGAACAGGCACTGATCGGCCATAATAAACGCGGCGTGCGGGAACTCGAAGGTGTAGTCGAAGACGCCCTTCACGCCCGTGAGCCAACGGAGGTTGGCCTCGTCGCGCACGACGATAGCGTCGTAGCCACGCTCGGCCATCAGGGCACGAACACGCTCGATACGACCGGCAGGACCGGCAGCAAACTCAGACATGCAGATTCCTTTCTTGTTGTCCTCAAAAAGAGCGGGACGGACTTCAAACGATTAGCGAAATCACAAGTGATTCGCAACCGATTGAAAACCCGTCCCTCAAAATGATACGAAAGACGATGGATGTCAATAAAGTTAGAGAAGTTCCTTGCGAGAAGCCAAATACGCCTGCGCATGGCGTTCGAGAATCTCGTCCTCGACATTTGTCAGGCGGATAGCGCCCAGCGCCGCAGGAAGCGGCAGCATGCTGCGGTTTGAGCGAGCGAACTGCTGCTTGCGGAACTCCTCGATAAACGCGGCGGGCTCCAGGTCGAAGGCAAGCTCCTCAATGCCAAAGTCCTCCAGGCAGTCATCGACCTCAAACACATAGTCGATACCGAAGTCGCAAGCATCATGTGCTAGGCGCGCCTCAAAGCGCATGCCCTCGGAAAGCAGCTGGTATGCGGGGACGTGTGCCGCAGCATCGCCCAAGCAGGCGCGAAGGGTGCGCTCCCCCGTCTTGCCAAAATCGAGCGCATGGCGAGCACTGGGGTTCGTGGCCATGATCACGTCTTTGCGCGCGGTCTGGGACCACTGCACGGCATTGACGAGCGCGACTTCCTCGCTGGAAAGAATCTCGGGGACAGTCTCGGTAAACTGATTCCAGCGCGATTTACTGCTGGAAAGCATGGTACCCACGAGCACCGCATAGCCAAGCTTAAGGTCCTCGGCGCTGGCCTCGCGAACAAGGTCCAGATTGCACACGACCAGACCGGGCTCGGGGCGCACCGCAATGGCGGGCAGCGCGTGGTCGCCCGAAGCAACGAGCGGCTCCATCGTCGTGGCGACCGAGAGCATAGCATTGAAGGTCATCGGCAGCAGGGCGCACTCCGTGCGTCCACACCACTGATTGGCGCACCAGGCGACAACAGAGCACATCGAAGCGTCACCGACAGCGACAATCAGATCGTCGCAGGTAATTCCATTGGTCGACAGACCGCCAAAGACGGCATCGGCGTCAGCCAAGGTCGCGCCGGCGGGCGAAACCTCAAGCAAAAGCTCCGACACAGCAAAGCCGACATCGACCAGAGCGTGCTCTACGATCTCGCCAAAGCGGTCGGACACAGCGCTGTTCCAGACAACCATCGCACGCTTGGGCTTACCCACGGCCGAGGCAAACATACGCGACAGCTCACTAAACGCGTCAAGCCCAACGCGAACATCGACACTGCGATTTTGGAAATTGATGAGTTGACGGCGAATCATAGCAGTCCACGCTCCAAAAGCATCTCGGCACAAACATAGGAAACGTCCTCAAAGGACTTATTGCGAATATCGAGGGTAATATCGGCCGCTTGGCGATACAGCGGACGTCGATGCTCAAACAGGCGGGCCGCATGCTCAGGCGAGCGGAAATCAGGACGCGTGTCGGAGCGGCGGATCTGGCGCATCGAGTCCTCAAAGTCACCCTCGAGGTACACGCAAGTACCCATCTGGTGCATGAGCTCGATATTGACCGGCGTCTCGACAATGCCGCCCCCGCACGAAACCAGCAGGCTGCGCTCGCTTTGGAGCGAACGGAGCGCCGAAGTCTCGAGCTCGCGAAAACGCTCCTCGCCCTCGGTCTCAAAAATCTCGGTTACCGATTTTCCGCAACGACGCACGACCAGGCGGTCGGTATCGATAAACCGACGCTTGAACATGGTACCTACGTTGCGTGCGAGCGTCGATTTGCCCGCGCCCAAAAACCCGATAAAGAAGATATGGTCGCAGCCGTGCTTGGTGTGCTGGGACATGACGAAACCTATTCCTCGCAGGGAAGGTCGCGCAGGGCCCGGCGCTCAAAAATACGGAAGATCTGCGTATACCACAGGTCCTGCGTGGCCTGCGGCTTTACCAAAATCGTATCGACGCCGGCAAAGTTGCCGCTCCACACGTCCGTGTACAGCTGGTCACCGATCAGCACGGCCTCATCGGCCGTGGCACCCAGGCGCTTAAGTCCGGCCTTGAGAGCAAACGGCGCGGGCTTCATGGCATGGCTGATGGCCTCGAGACCCAGCTCGCGTGCGGAGCTCATGACCTGGTCGCGATGCCAGTTGTTGGACACCATGCACAGCTTAAAGCCCTTGGCATGGGCGGCCTCGAGCCAAGCGGAGACCGCAGCGGGAACCTGCTCGGTATCACGCGGCACCAGGGTGTTATCGCGGTCGAGCAAAATGGCGCGCTTGCCGTCGGCCCAAAGGGTATCGAGGTCGATGCGATCGACCGAGGCAACATATCGTTTGGGGCTGAAAATCCTCATGTTTAATTCCAAGACTGTTGATGCTCTTCGTAGGTCTGAGAGAAATACTCCTCATCCTGCGTAATGTAGAAATACAGGTCATCGGAGTCGGTAGGCTCAAGGGTTGCCTTGAGTGCCTCGAGTGACGGAGAGCAGATGGGCGTGGGCGGTAGCCCTTCATGCTTATAGGTGTTGTAGGGACTATCGCTCTGCAGGTCAGCGGCGGTAACTTCGCCGCCGGTAACATACATCATAGTCGCATCGCTATTGAGGTAGCGAAGACCGTCGAGCTTGCCGGCAAGTCGGTTGTAGAACACCGAGGCGACATGCGCGCGTTGCTCGGCGTTGAGGCCCTCGCGCTCAACGATGGAAGCGAGATTGATGATGTCATAATCGGCCATCTCCACGCCGTAGCGCTCTCTGATCTTGGCCTCGCAACCGGCAAAATCGAGCGACTTGTACTCGGTGTTGAATTGATCGAGCATGGCGCGGATGACGTCATCGGCGCTCGGTTTTTTGCCCAGCGAATAGGTCTTGGGGAACAGAAATCCCTCGAGCGAATCATTCGCAGCGCCTTTAAGGAACGGATAGTCGTTCACATAATTGCTGGCCTTCGCCTGGTTGAGGAAGTCATTTTTGGAGATGCTGTCGTACGCCTGGGCCACACGGTCGGCAACCTGGTCGACCGTCAGGCCCTCGGGGATCGTCAACGCATCGGAGCCGGCATTGGGTCCCTCAATAAGCTGCTGAACGACCTTGGTCGCATCCATCAGCGTCGTGAACGAGTACGTGCCAGGTTGAAGCGACATGTCCGCGTTGAGCTGTTTGACCGCCGCGTAGTAATCCTTGGGATTCTCGACTATATGGTTCTCGGAAAGAATCGAGGCAATCGTGTCGCCCGAGGCGCCATCGGGAATCGTAACGGTAACCTGCTGGCCAGCGGTGACGCTTGCGTCCTCCCCGCACAACAAGCCCTTGACGGCCGGCACGGCGAAGAAGGAGATAACAGCGAGAACGACCACCGCAACCACAGTGCCGATAATCATAGGCACCGGCGAGCTTTTCTTTTGGGCGCCGCGCCGAGCATGCGTGTTATAGCTCGAACGCGCGGCCGGAGCCACGCCATGCGTGCCATGAGCGTGATGCGCGTGCGATTGAGGGGCCTGCGCGCGCTGGGTGGGTGCCTGCTGCTTAAAGCGGGCACCGCCTGCGGACTGGGCCGCTCGGGCGGCGGACTGCTGGGCAGGACGACTAGCAGGCTGCTGGCCCGGACGCTGCGCGGGACGGGAGGAGGGCTGCGCCGGGCGTGCGACAGGTTGGGCCGCGCGCGGGGTCAGCTGCACCGGACGCTGGCCGGACGGCACAGGGCGCGACGCAGGCTGTCGTGTACGATTCGGCTGGCGCGGATCGGAAGCGCTAGACATGCGAGACCTCCTCGTTTTTGCGATCGAGCCATGTCTGCAAGAACAGGCTGGCGGCAATCATGTCAATCTTGCCCCTCATCTGTTTTTCGTTGAGTCCCTGCTCGCGCAGGATACGCTTGGCCTCTTGCGAAGACAGGCGCTCGTCCTCAAACTCCAGCGGAAGATCGAGCTCGTCGGCGATCTTTTGCGCCACGGCGGCAACGCGCTCGGCCTGGGGACCGGGCTCACCGGCCATGGTCAGGGGACGTCCGCTTACCAGGATGTCGGGCTCATAGTCCTCGACCAGGTAGCGGAACGTCTTGGCCATACCGGTGACCTCGGCGGCCGGGAGCACCTTGACGGGCATCGCCATCTTGCCATCACGGCTCGAGACGGCGATGCCAATCCTAGTCTCCCCTATGTCCAGCGCGAGCGCGACCACAGCGACTACTTAGGCGCCGAGCGCGGTCTTGGCGGCCGCGAGGGCATCGGCAATGCCGGCAGCATTCTTTCCACCGGCCTGGGCCATGTTGGGACGGCCGCCACCGCGACCGTCGACCAGGCCCGCGATCTGCTTAATCACGTTACCGGCGTGGAAACCGGCCTTCACGGCGTCATCGGAGCCGGCGGCGAGCAGGGCCGGGGTGCCCTTCTCGGTCACGCTAGCAACGACGCAGGCGACGGGGCCGGCAACCTTCTGGTGCACGGTATCCCAGACGTTGCGCAGGTCAGCAGCCTCAAGACCCTGGAGCTCAGCGACGACGAGCTTGTAGCCATCGAGCTCGACGGCGCCCTCGATAGCACTGGAGATAGCATCGGAGGAGCCACCGGTCAGCGCCTTCTTGAGCTTGTTAGATGTCTCGCGCAGCTCTGCCTGCAGGTTCTCCACACGAGCGGGAACCTCGTCGACACGGCACTTGAGCGCAGCGGCAGCGGCGTCAACAAGTGCCAGGCGGTCGGCCATGTAGTCGAGGGCGCCCTTAGAGGTCACGGCCTCGATACGGCGGACGTTCGAGCCCGTGGAGGACTCGGAAATGATCTTGAACAGGCCGATCTCGGCGGTGTTGGCGGCATGGGTGCCACCGCAGAGCTCACGGGAGAACGGCTGGTCCTCGGCACCCACGGAGACGACGCGCACGACGTCGCCGTACTTCTCGCCAAACAGGGCGACGGCGCCGGCGGCCTTGGCCTCATCGATGCCCATGACGCGAGTCACGACCGGCTTGGAGGCAAAGATCTGCTGGTTGACCAGGTCCTCGACAGCCTTGAGCTGCTCGGAGGACAGGGCCTCAAAGTGTGTGAAGTCAAAGCGCAGGTGCTCGGGCGTCACCAGCGAGCCGGCCTGGGAGACATGCTCGCCCAGGACCTGCTTAAGCGCGGCGTCGAGCAGGTGCGTGGCGGTGTGGTTGCGGCGCAAGAAGCCACGGCGCTCGGCGTCGAGTGTGGCGGTCACGGTTGAACCGACGGTCAGCGTGCCCTCGGCAATGTGGGCGACGTGGGCATACAGGCCGTTGTGGTTCTTTGTATCGGAAACGACCAGCGAAACGCCCTCGGCGGAAAGCTCACCGGCGTCGCCCTGCTGGCCACCCATCTCGGCATAGAACGGGGTGCGGTCGAGCACAACCTCGACATCCTCGCCCGCAGCGGCAGCCTCGACGGACTCGCAGTTGCGCACGATGGCGGCAACCTTGGCACCCTCGATGACGTCGTTGTCATAGCCGTCGAACTCGGTCGCAGCGACCTTGTCGGAAAGCTCGACCCACACGTCGTTAAAGCTACCCCAGGCGTCGCCCTTGGCGTTGGCGCGAGCGCGGGCCTTCTGGTCCTCCATGCAAGCGGTGAAGCCGTCCATATCGACGTCGTGACCGGCGGTGCCGGCGATCTCGACAGTCAGGTCGATGGGGAAACCAAAGGTGTCGTGCAGCTTAAAGGCAACGTCGCCCGGAAGCACGGCGCCGTCGGCGAGCGCGGCCAGGGCCTCGTCCAGGTAAACGCGGCCGTTGTCGAGCGTCGTGGAGAAACGCTCCTCCTCGGAGGCAACGATGCCCTTAACGAGCGCGACGTTCTTGAGCAGCTCGGGATAGGCCTCGCCCATCTGGGCGTTGACCTCGTCGATAAACTTGGTCAGGAAGGCGCCCTC
>URNU01000039.1 GCA_900549275.1 uncultured Collinsella sp.
GAGGACTTCCGTGCCACCGTCAAGGGTTCCTCCGACGCCGCCGAGATCGCCAAGACGATCAACGCCCGTCTGGTCTAAACCCGCAGCACGCGTAAAACATCGCTCCCTGCATACAAGGCGGAGACCCTCTCTAGGGCCTCCGCCTATTTCTACCTCTCCCACAAGTTGCGGTGAAATAGGGACTGTTTAAACGATTCAACCCCAAATTCAGTCCCTATTTCACCGCAACTTACAAAAGGGCATAGAGGGGGCTGCCTATCGAGTCTTTGTCACGATCAGGTTATCAGCCAGAATTCCGTTCGCACGATATTACTCTGGACCGACCGAGTTTCCGCAGCTCGCCTGCCGGGCGGGGCGGTTAAGTTTGTCGCGAGTTCCGCACGCAAAGGAAAGCACTTAATGTGCTTTCCGTCTTGCGCAGGACTGTAGAGCAGCAAACTTAACCGCCCCGCCCGGCAGGCAAGCGTGCAGGAACGACATCCGTCCAATAATTCGTGCGAAACACAATGAAAAACAGTTTGATGTGAGTTAATATAAACAACGTCGTGAATATGGCTCCTGTCGCATGGCTGACAGGGGTTAAACACAAAAAAGGAGTCAATTATGGTTTCTGAGAAGGCTACCCTCGTTAATCCTCAGGGTCTTCACATGCGTCCTGCTGGCCTCTTCGCCTCCACCATGGGCAAGTACGCCTGCGACGTGACGGTCGTCACCCCCGAGAAGGAGGTCAACGGCAAGTCCCCGATGGCCCTCATGGCTGCTGGTATCCCCTGCGGCACCGAGGTCGAGGTCAAGTGCGACGGCGCTGACGAGGCCGAGGCTCTGGCTGCTGCCATCGAGCTCATCAAGAGCGGTCTTGGCGAGTAGAACTCAAACGGGTCGCATGTTGAACAACTAAGTTCATATTTGGGGGCGCAGTGACCTGTTCTAAGGTAGCTGCGCTCTTTTGTCATGGATATGGCAAAACGCTTTATCACATGACACGGAGAGAGGAATGGGAATGTATCAGGGAGTCAACGCTTCCGAGGGCATCGGTATCGGCACCGTCATGGTCGCCGTCGATCCCGACTTGACGTTTGAGCCGCACGAGGTTGCTGATTCGGCAGCAGAGAAGGAGCGCTATCAGTCCGCTCTTTCGGTCTTCTGCGAGAAGACCCAGGCTCAGGCCGATCACATGAAGGAGACGGTGGGCGAGGCCGAGGCCGAGATCATGAGCGGACACATTGTCCTGGCTCAGGACCCGGGCATGACGGACGCCATCAACGCCGCCATTGACGGCGGTACCTGCGCCGAGCAGGCGCTCATGGACACCTCGACCATGTTCGAGAACATGTTCCTGTCCATGGACGACGAGATGTTCCGTCTGCGCGCGGCCGACATCGCCGACATCCGCACCGGTATTCTGGCCGAGCTGCTGGGCAAGGAGGTCGTCGACCTCTCCGTCCTGCCCGAGAACACCGTCGTTGTCGTGCACGACCTTACGCCGTCCATGACCGCCACGATCGATAAGGCCCACGTTGCCGGTATCGTCACCGAGACCGGTGGCCGCACGTCGCACTCCGCGATCATCGCGCGTGCCCTCGAGATCCCGGCTGTCCTTTCGGTTTCCAACAGCTGCACCGCGCTGCGCAACGGCATGACCGTTGTCGTCGACGGTGGCAAGGGCATCGTCGAGGCCGATCCCGACGAGGAGACGCTCGCCGCCTACACCGCCAAGGCCGAGGCCTTCGCTGCCGAGAAGGCAGCCCTCGAGGCCTTCCGCGGCAAGCCGTCCGTGACTGCCGATGGCATCAAGAAGATCATCGCCTGCAACATCGGTAACCCCGATGACGTGCCTAACGCACTCGATCACGACGCCGAGGCCATTGGCCTGTTCCGCTCCGAGTTCCTATTCATGGACTCCGCCGAGCTTCCTTCCGAGGAGGAGCAGTTCAACGCCTATCGCAAGGTTGCCAGTGCGCTTAAGGGCGCTCCGGTCATCATCCGTACGCTCGATGTGGGTGGCGACAAGGAGATCCCGTACCTGCACATGGTCAAGGAAGATAACCCCTTCATGGGCTTCCGCGCCGTGCGTTACTGCTTGGCCAATCCCGACCAGTACAAGGTCCAGCTTCGCGCCCTGCTGCGCGCCAGCGCCTTCGGCGATGTCAAGATCATGATCCCGCTCGTCACCTGCGTCGAGGAGGTTTTGGCTGTCAAGGAACTCGTCGAGCAGTGCAAGGCCGAGCTGACCGAAGAGGGTCGCAAGTTCAACGAGAACATTGAGGTCGGCATCATGGTCGAGACGCCCGCCGCTTCGCTGCTCGCTGACCGCCTGGCCGAGGTCGCCGACTTCTTCTCCATCGGCACCAACGACCTGATCGGCTACACCATGTGCGCCGACCGTGGCAACGACACCATCTCCAACCTGTACCAGGTGTACTATCCCGCCGTGCTCCGCTCGCTCAAGAACATCATCGAGAGCGGCGTGAAGGCTGGCATTATGGTCGGTATGTGCGGTGAGGCCGCTGCCGATCCGCTGCTTGAGCCGCTGCTGATCAGCTGGGGCCTGGAGGAGTTCTCGATGAGCGCTCCGTCGATCCTGCGCGCCCGCAAGACCATCAGCCAGTGGACCAAGGCCGAGTGCGACGAGCTCGCCGAGAAGGCGCTCGCCTGCAACACCGCCGCCGAGGTCAAGGCACTGCTCGAGTCCGCAGCTCGCTAATTTGGTATCAGAGGTAACCGCGTGGTTGGAATAGGCCGGCCACGCGGCCCTCACATATACAGGGGGTACTGTAAATGTTCTACACGCTAACCGCTAACCCGGCTGTCGACATGACGGTTTCGAGCTCTCCGCTCGAGCCCGACGAGAACGTCCGCACCGGCTCGGCCAGCTACACGGCTAACGGCAAGGGCCTCGACGTGTCCTTCGCCTTTAAGAAGATGGGTGTCGACACCGTCGCGCTCGGCTTCTTCGCTGGCTTCACGGGCAAGTTCATCGTCGAGGAGGTCATGAACCTGGGTTGCCTGTGCCGCCCGGTCTGGACCGACGGTATCACGCGTATCAACACCTACGTCAACGATGGCCAGCACGAGTACGGCATCCTGAACCCCGGCGCACCGATTACGCCGCAGCACCAGGAGGAGCTCTACAACATCCTGGACACCGCGGGCGACCTTGAGTGCCTGATCGTCTCCGGCTCCGTGCCTCCCAAAGCCACGCCCGATTTCCTGGCTAAGGTCATGGAGCACGCACAGGCTCGTGGCGCCGACGTTGTCCTGGACCTGTCCTCCGACAAGCTCAAGGAGCTCGCTCACAAGAAGCCGCTGCTCATCAAGCCGAACCATCACGAGATGAAGGCCATCTTCGGCGTGCCGGTCGACACCGACGACGAGGTCCGCGTTGCCATGAAGCTCGCCCACGACGCCGGCGTCCAGAACGTGCTGCTCACCCGTGGTAGCCGCGGCGATGCTTATTTCTCCAACGGCGAGGACATCTGGTACGCCAAGCGTGAGTTCAACATCAAGCTGGTCTCTTCCGTCTGCGCCGGCGACTGCACCCTCGCTGCGTTCCTGCACAAGTGGTACAGGGATCGCGACAACGTCGAGGAGGCCATGAAGCTCGCTATGGCCACCGGCGCCAACGTTGCCGAGTCCGTGGGCATTGGCGACTTCGGTCACGTCGATGAGTACAGCAAGCGCGTTGCTGTCCGCAAGCTCGATCGCAAGTAAGCGAAACACGACATATTCGTGGTTCTATGGCGCCTCGGCTTTGGCCGGGGCGCCATTTTTGTTAATTGCAAAAGAGCGTCAGGGCAAGCCCCCTGATTTTTTGCCGCGCTTTGCCGCTTTTCTGCCGCCCTGCACGCGTTCTACACCGTTCGCCGAGTTGCTATAGCCTTTTCACGTGGCGTGGAATATACTTTCATCAACACGTTGCCTTGTGAAAGGAACATTCATGATTTACACGCTCACTGCAAATCCCGCCATCGACTATAACATTGCCTGCGACGGTCTTTCCGCCAATACCGTAACCCGCACGCGCGACGCGGTCTACACGCCCAACGGCAAGGGTCTCAACGTCTCGTTCACCCTCGATCACTACGGTGTCGACACCACGATCCTGGGCTTTTTTGCCGGTTTCTCGGGCGAGTTTATCGTCAAGGGCGCCGAGGCCCTGGGCGTGCCCGTCAAGCCCGTGTGGACTGACGGCATCACGCGCGTTAACGTCTTCCTCAACGCCGGCCCCGATACCGAGTACAACATGGTAAACGCAGGCGCCGCCATCAATGCTGCCAACGAGCAGGAGATGTTTGAGCTCATCGATTCGCTCGACGACATGACCTGCCTGGTCATTAGCGGCTCGCTGCCCCCCAACACCTCCGAGGGTTTCCTGGCCGAGGTACTTCGCCGCGTTAAGGCAAAGGGTGCCGAGTTCGTGCTTGATATCTCGAGCCATCAGCTGGCCGACCTCATTGCTTTGGAGCCGCTCCTCATTAAGCCCAACGACGACGAGCTGCTCGACATCTTTGGCATTAAGGTGAGCGGTGGCGACGACGAGTCCGTTAAGGGTGCGATGACCGAGCTACACGCCAAGGGCGCTAAGAACGTGCTGCTGACCCTTGGTGGCGACGGCGCGTACTTCTCCAACGGCGAGCACATCTGGTTTGCCAACCGCACCTTCGAGGTCAAGCTGCTGTCGACGGTCTGCGCCGGTGATTCCTCGCTTGCCGCCTTCCTGTCCGTGTGGCACGACGCTCCCGAGCGCGTCGAGGACGCACTGCGCCTCTCAATGGCTACCGGCGCCAACGTGGTTGAGTGCCCTGGTTTGGGCGATTTTGCCAAGGTGGACGAATATAAGAAGCACATCGAGGTTCGTCAGGTCTGCTAGCCGCATCGATACATCGTTGCCGAACACCCGCTTTGGATTTCCAAGGCGGGTGTTTTTGCGTTCTGGCCGCATGTGGTGTCTGCTGTCTCGTTCGTTCGAATTGACGATACGATTGCATGTGCGCACATGCCCGTTTCTTGTTAGACTTCTTGAGAACCATCGATTAACGCTTGCAGGCGTAGGAGGCCTTAGGTATGTGCAATGTTTCGCTCAACGGTACGCAGCCCTCAGACGCCTCCCTGCGTGTGCTATATGCGCTTGAGGCAGCCAGTCTTGAGGCCTGGTTCGTGGGCGGTTGGGTACGTGACGCATTGATGGGACGCCCCAGCCACGATGTTGATATGTGCTGCAGCGGCCTGTGGCAGGAGTCCAAGGCGGCACTCGAGGCCGCTGACATTGCGGTAGTTGAGTCGGGCATTAAATTTGGCGGCATCACCACCATTTGTGACGATGAGCGCATCGAAGTCACGACGTATCGTTTGGACGGCTTTTACACTGATGGTCGCCATCCCCAGAGTGTGCAGCGTGCGGCCTCGCTTGAGGACGATCTGGCGCGTCGTGACTTTACCGTTAACGCTATGGCTTGGCATCCGCAGCGCGGTCTTGTCGACCGGTACGATGGCCAGGGTGACCTGGAGCGTAAGTTGATCCGTGCCGTCGGGGATCCCAAGCGTCGCTTTAATGAGGATGCGCTTCGCATGCTGCGCGCCGTGCGTTTTGCCTGTCGTTTGGATTTTATGATCGAGCCTAAGACCAAACAGGCGCTTGCCGAATGCTCATCGCTGCTCGATGCCGTGGCACGCGAGCGCGTGGGCATTGAGCTCGAAGGCATTCTTTCGACCGGTCACGGGGGAGACGCGATGCTGCGCTATCCCGAGCTTATTTGTGCCGCCGTGCCCGAACTTTCGCCTGCTCGTGGGTTTGACCAGCGCAGCGTCTACCATGCCTTTAATGTCTACGAGCATATCGCTCGCGTGTTGACGGTGGCGGGGGAGCTGGCGCTGTGTGACGGCGTGGAGCCTTCGCCGAGCTTAATGTGGGCATCGTTTTTGCATGACGTCTCCAAGCCCGATTGCTTTACGGTCGACCATGCGGGCAGCGGCCACTTTTACGGCCATCCCGAGCTTGGCGCCAAGAAGGCGCGCGCCATTATGGATCGCCTGGCGCTCTCGCACGACCTGGTGCGCGACGTGTGTCTGCTCATCAAATATCACGACAAGCCGCTGCGCCCCGAGCGCTCTTGCTTACTCAATATGATGCGCTTGCTTTCGGGCGAGGGCATCGACACGCCGCGCCTGATTGACGAGCTCATGGACCTTAAGCGTGCTGACACGCTCGGCAAGGCCCCGTCGTGCTTCTATTACGTTGAGACGATTGAGGAGATGCGCGCGATGGCGCACGAGCTGCTGAAGGCGGGGGAGCCCTATACGCTCAAGATGCTCGCCATCAACGGCGGCGACCTGATCCGTGCCGGAGTCAAGCCCGGGCCGGAACTGGGGCAGCTTCTCAACTCCGCCCTCGACGCCGTGATCGAAGACAACATCCCCAACGATCGCGAAGCCCTCCTGACTCACCTGCATCTGGGGTAGCCTTCGGTTCGTCCCAAATGAGCTACTTAGTTGACCTGCGCGTTCCATAACCTCCCGACAAAATTCCAGCAATTTGGAATTTCTTCTTGCGCTCGCGATTTTTGTCCCGTAATATATTTCCTCGCAGCACGGCAGTGCAGATGTCATGTGGCCCGTTCGTCTAGCGGTTTAGGACGCCGCCCTCTCAAGGCGGAGATCACCAGTTCGAATCTGGTACGGGCTACCATGTTTTAGATCCCCGGTCTTTCGTACGAAAGGCGGATTTTTTATTGCGTGCGGGCTGGTCTGTTAATCCAATTTGCCTCATAGCTTTACGTTTTGCTCATCTCCCATACGGGTACAATAGGCCAGATACTTTGACGGTCAGAAGGAGCCTCATGACGGAGTCCTCTCAGCATAGCCCAAAGCCCCAGGTCGAGGTTTCTGGCGGCGATGACAATAAGAGCGCGCGTCGCGGCGCCATCTTCATCGGCGTTGTGCTGGTCGGCTACATCGTCTATCTGGTCGTGACTGGGCAGATGGGGCAGTTTTGGGCCGCTATGTCCAGCGTTCAGATGCCCTGGCTCTTCGCTGCATGCTTTTGCATGTTTTTGTATCTTGTTTTTGGCATCGTGGCGTACGCGATTGCCGTTTGGCTCGACCCCGATTCGCCCGTCGGCATCCGCGACCTCATTTCGGTCGAGGCGAGCGGCATCTTCTTTGGCAACCTGACGCCCATGATGATGGGCTCTACGCCTGCCCAGATTTACCGCCTGACTAAAGCCGGCCAAAACGTGGGCGAGGCGGGTGCCACGCAGTTCACGCGCTTTATCGTGTACCAATTTGGTTTGGTGGCATGGGGTGCCATTCTGCTGCTCGCCCGTATGCCGTTTTTCGCCGAGCGTTATGGCGACATGACGCTGCTGTGCGTCTTTAGTTTTGGCGGGCACTGCTGCATCCTGCTCGGCATCTTTGCCGTGGCGTTGATGCCCAAGACCGTCACGCGCGTCGCTCATTGCATCATCAATTGGCTCGAGCGCGTCGGCGTCTCGGCTACAAAGATCGAAGGCTGGCGCACCTTTGTCGATGGCGAGATCTACTCGTTTTCCGAGAAATTCAAACTCTCTGCCGGCCATTTTTCATCCATGCTGCTCACAGTTGTCATCACCATGCTGCAGCTTGCGTTTTTCTACCTGGTTCCGTACTTTTTGATGCTCTCCTTTGGCCACCACGAAGTCGACTTTTTCTCGGTCATGGCCGCGAGTGCCTTTGTCCAGCTGCTGAGCTCCGCCGTTCCGCTACCCGGTGGCACCGGTGGCGCCGAGGGCGGCTTCGCACTGTTTTTGGGTCACTTTTTTGGCACGGCATCGACTGCCGGCTATCTGCTGTGGCGTCTGATCACCTTTATCGCGCCGACCATTTTGGCCGCCCCGCTGCTGGGCCTTAAGAGCGCTCACAACGAGAGTATTCATGCACGCTGGGACCGTGTGATGCGAAAGCTCGGGCGTGCGCCTCAGACGCCCTCTACGCCCGTTAGGGCGCATCCTGCGTGCCAGGTTACCGTGGATCCCAAACAGCGCGCTCAAAAGGCTGCTGTGGCCTCTAAGCCGGCTCACAAGACCTACGTTCGTCAGACTGGCGACGGTATCCGCGTTTCCCCGTCGGCGCTTAATAAAAAGAGGAGGTCCTAGGGCTCCTTGGGCGAGTCGTGCGTTCTTGATGACGCTCATCATTGCGATGTGAGATGTAGGATAATCCTCTTACGTTGATTATCTCCCACATGTAGAGGACTTACAGGTGGGCAGTTGACATGAAGGGGACACGTCTATGGCTACCACCAAACCGCGCCTTGACCGCCGTATCGTCCGCAGTCGTAATGCGATTCTTTCGGCGTTTGAGCGACTTCTCATGGAAAAGCCCCTGGCCGATATTACGGTGAGCGCCATCGCACGCGAGGCAAATGTCGACCGCAAGACCTTTTATGTGCACTTTGGCACGGTCGATGGCTTGCTCGACGCCATTGCCGTCGATGCGGTCGAGATGATCGTCGACTCGGTCGAGAAGACGCTTTCCTCTATGAGCGGCGACACCAACGAGCGTGCGCTCGGAGCGGCGGCGACCTTCTTCAAAACCGTTAACGAGGCACTTTGCAACAACCTGGTACTCAATCGTCAGCTGATCGAAAACATTCCGCTCGACGACTTTATGGCTCGCTTGCGCGTACCGCTCGAGCACGAGATCGCCGAGCGCGGTCTGTTGCCCGAGGGCCTTAAAGACGAGTTGTTCGATTACTACCTGGCGTTTCTGCTTTCCGGCATTATCGGCATCTATCGCACGTGGGCATTGTCCGATGGCTCGGTCCCTATTGAGCGCGTCTCGGCGGTCGCCAACGATCTGACACTCAACGGCCTGTCGAGCCTGGAGTCTCGCTTGGAATAGACCTTCTTTTGGTAACTGCTTTCATCAGCCCCTAAATGACTTGCGGTGAAATAGTGTCTGTTTTTGCTGGCTGAAGACATGGTCAGTCCCTATCTCATCGCAACTT
>URNU01000040.1 GCA_900549275.1 uncultured Collinsella sp.
AACTCAATCGCACCAAACGGCATGTGGTAGAGCACGACATGACGGATATCGGGCAGGTTGACGCCCTCACCGAAGGCCGAGGTTGAAACGATGCAGCTGAGACTTCCGTCTCTAAAGGCTTCCTCAACACGGCGGCGATCGGAGCGCGCAAGCCCGGCGTTATAGAACGCGATCTGGGTCGCACAGTCGGGCACGCGTTTGCGCAACGTCTTGGCAAGCGCCACGGACTGGTCGCGTGAGTTCACGTAGATAACGGTCTTCTCCCCCGTCGCCACGATCGACACCAGGCGATTTTCGCGGCTCGCAAGGTCTCGGTCATCCTCGAGCTGCAAGTTCTCGCGCACCGTCTCGTCGACCACCGTGCGGGTAATCGGTAGCACGCGGGCGAGCTCGGCCACAACCGGAGCCGTTGCGGTGGCAGTCGCGGCCATGACAACGGGGTTGCCCAGGGCCTTGAGAATATCGGGCATGTCGAGGTATGCGCTCCGGTCACCGCCCTTGGCAAGACCGGCATGGTGTGCCTCATCGATAACGACAAAGCCGATACGTCCAGAACGCGCAAAGCGATCGCGATGGATGGAAAGGAACTCAGGCGTCGTGAGAACGATGCCGGTGCGACCCGAAGCCAGGCCGGCAAACACGTCATCGCGCGCGGCTTCCACGGTCTCGCCGGTCAGCACGCCTACGCCAATGCCGAGCGCGGCCATCGTCGACGAGAGGTGATAGGCCTGGTCGGCAACGAGCGCGCGCAGTGGATAGACAAAGATACTCGCACGCCCGCGAAGAACCGCCTCGCGCGCGGCATGCACATGGAAGATAAGAGACTTGCCGCGCCCCGTTCCCATAACGGCCAGAACACTTTGGTGATCGGCCAGGGCATCGAGCGCCTCGACCTGCGCGCGGTGCGGCTGGTTCGATCCGATAAAGCTGTGAATGAGTGAGCGCGTGAGCTCGGTATAGGAAAGCTGGGCAAGCGTCTCGCGTTTACGCGACTCCAGGCGCAGCCCAGAATCCGCCGGTTGTACGCCGCGGCGAAGCTCACATGCCGGGTCGTCAACGCTGGGCGCCGTGGTATCGCGGACCAAGACATCCTTAATCATGAGCTTTGGCTTTACGCGACCTTGCCAATGCTCGGCAACGGCCTCGAACACCAAGTCGACAGCGCTGTCGCAATTGATAAGCCTATCGATCTGCGGCACACGAAACATGATGGCCGGCACACTCGCGGCGCCATCCGTCGCCACGAAGCGCATATGCTCGCCGGTCTTGCCCACCACGGCGCGATCGCACATCGTCACGCCCTCGGCAGCCAGCAGCGGCACCTTATTACCCTGGCCAAACGGCTCAAGGCGGGAAATCTGCTCGATGGTCTCGATATTCAATTCGGAAAGGTCAACCGTGGCGGCAACCTCGTCGGTGTCCTCAAAGTCCTCGGCGGGAAGCTCGGACAACGCGGCGGAAAGGCGACGACGAAACTCATCGAGCTTAGACGCCTCGATGGTCACGCCCACCGCACCGGCATGTCCGCCGCGGCGAATCAGCAGGTCGGAGCAGCGCTCGACGGCTTCGAACAGGTTGACCTTGCCCACCGAGCGACCCGAGCCACGTGCTATACCGTCCTCGATAGAGAAGAGCAACGCCGGCACGTGATAGCGATTGGTCAGGCGGCTCGCCACGATGCCCTTAACGCCCTCGTGCCAGCCCTCGCCGCCCACGACAATCGCGCGCCCGCCATCGTAGGTCTCCTCGACCTTTGCCATGGCATCGCGCGTGAGCTCCGCCTCAATCTCGCGACGCTGACGGTTGATCTCCTCGAGCTCGGCTGCCAGTGCACTTGCCTCGATAGGATCACGGGCAAGCAGCAGGTCGAGCGCCAGCTTGGGATCGGCCATGCGGCCGGCGGCGTTTAAGCGGGGAATGAGCGAGAACGATAGGCCGTCCGCCGTAATGGTAGAAAGGTCGGCCTTGGCGAGCGCTGCAAGCGCAATGTAGCCGGGACGAGCCGTCACGCGCATCTGTTGGATGCCCTCGGCGACCAACGCGCGGTTCTCGGCCGTCAACGGCATCATGTCAGACACGGTGCCCAGCGCCGCAACCTCAATCAGCGAACGCCAATACGACGGCTTGCCCAGACGCTCGCCCAAAACCTGCACCAGCTTGAGCGCCACACCGGCACCGGCAAGTTCACGCGAGGGCCCCTCATCCTCGAGCTTGGGGTCGGTCAGGGGCACGCCCTGCGGCACCTGGTCGGACGGCTCATGATGGTCCGTAACCACCAGATCGATTCCCAGGCTCTCCAGATAGGAGACCTCTTCCTTGGCCGCGATACCGTTATCGACGGTCACGATCAGATTGGGTTGGGCGAGCTTGTTGACGCGGTCGAGCGCCGCGCGCGAAAGGCCATATCCCTCGTCAAAGCGGTGCGGGATAAACGGTGTGACATCGGCGCCAAACGTCCGCAGCGCCTCGGTCAACAGACAAGTCGACGTAATGCCGTCGACGTCAAAATCACCAAAGACGGCGATGCGTTCGTGGTTGCGAATGGCGCGCTCGACACGATCGGCAACAACCGACATGCCCGGAATGACGAGCGGATCGGCCCAATCACGGTCGAGCGAAGGCGTCAGAAATAGCTGTCCCTCCTCAATCGAGGCAATGCCGTGCGCAACCATAATGCGCGCCACCAGCCTGGGTATGCCCAGGCCAGCCGAAAGCTCCTTTTCGAGCTCGGGGTTTTGCCGAGCGACCGCCCAGCGATGCGTCGTCTTAAGCGATGACATGAGCGCCCACCCCCGATAGGGGCAGGTCGCCGCGATACCTCTCACGGTTCATAGCGATGAGTCCTCTGTGTATGCCCGCTTCGGCAGGCAGATCTGTTGAACGGGTTTATTATACCGTGCGGCACGGACGCAGAGCCTCGCAGCACGCCGTGGTTTCGGTAAACGATGCCGGTAATAGCCTCGAAATAATCGAGCGTTTCTAACGCACGGACGCATGCGAGCGTCTAGCATATCCATTCAAAACGGATTTACGAGCAAAGGGAGTCACAAGAGCAGATGAAGCAATGGGTTGGACTGGGAAAGTTCCTCGCGGGGCATATGCAGGTCATCGTTCCGATTTGCGTAACGCTCGGTGTGCTCTTTCCCCAGCAGATCGGCGTACTTAAGCCCATTGTTCCCGCTCTCTTCGCCTTTATGACGTTCCAAGGCGCGCTCAGCAACACCTTCCACCAGGTAGCCGAGGTGTTCCGCCGTCCGCTGCACCTGATTTTGGCGCTGCTCGTCTCGGCGGTGCTTATTCCCATAGCAGCTTATGCCATGGGATCGCTGTTCTTTGGCTCCAACCCCAACCTTGTCTGCGGCATCGTGCTCGAGTACAGCGTACCCGTGGCAGTCACTGCCTTTATGTGGATTAGCATGTTCGGCGGCAACGGCCCGCTCGCGCTCACCATTATCCTGACGTCCTCGGTTATCTCGCCTGTGACGATTCCGCTCACGCTGAAGCTCTTGCTGGGTGCCACCGTCTCGATCGATGTGCCGAGCATGATGCAGGACATGGCCTTTATGATCGCCATCCCCGCCGTGCTCGGCATCGTGATCAACGAGCTCACGCGTGGATGGGGACACGAGAAGCTCTCCCCCGCGCTCTCGCCCGCCTGCAAGTTCATGATGATGGGCGTTATCGCCTCCAACTCCACCGCCATGAGTGAGTACGTGTTGCACATGAACGCGGTGCGTCTGGAAGTCGCCCTCTTTATTTTGACCTTCGCCATCAGCGGCTTTGCCGTCGGCATTTTGGTCGCCCGCGCACTGCATCTGCCATATAGCGAGACGACTACCATGTGCTTTACCTGCGGCATGCGTAATATCTCTTCGGGCGCCGTCATCGCCACGCAGTACTTTCCGGGCGAAGTCGTGTTTCCCGTCATGTGCGGAACGCTGTTTCAGCAGGTACTCGCCTCGTTTATCGGGCATCTCTTTGAGCGTCTAACCGGCGAGGAGCGTGCCGCCCAGCGCAAGCGCGTCGAGGCCGGCCGCGACGCCATGGCACGCTAGACTGTCCGCATTACGCGGGTGTTAGTCCTGCTATTCGAGCGTTTCCAGATGCGCACGCAGACGCTCAGCATCGATATCGAGCGTTGTCTCGGCATTGACCTGGGCCAAACGATAGCCGACAAAGTAGGGCGAAACCACCCAACGCGGCAGCGCCTTGGCAATGGTCCGACCGCCCAGGTGATAGAAGAACAAGTTGTACGACTCTGCGCGGCCACCGTGGTGCTCGTTCAGGATATAGCGCAGAGCTACCTGGATCGCATCGGCGAAGAGATCCGCCTCGGCTTGGTCTCGCATGCCATCGCTGGCGGCGATTCCCTGTGGGGCTGAAACGTTAATCTCAAAGAACCCCATGATCGGTTCGGTTGAGATGTTAACCGAGATTCTCCCCTGTTGCCAGACATTGATGCCTTCGAAGTTGGCGGGGACTAGTGCCGCATAGCCGTCTTCCTGCTCCAAACCCACAATCTGCATGTGCGGATGAACGAGACTACCGCCCGAGAGCGGGCCCTTGTTTTTATACATGAGCACGCTTCGATACTGTTGTGAATCGATCATCTGCTGCCAGCAACCCAGGGCAAACCGCATCACATGATGCAGCTCGTCCGGCGTATAGGTCACCAGGTCGGCATCGTGATCGGCCGACTCGATCAGCACGGTTTGACGGGTGGCGCGCAGGGTTTTGAACTTATTCTCGAGCCAGATACAGCCACCGTCGCGCCGGATGATATTGGCGAGTTCCTCGGTATCGCAAAAGGGGCACGCGGTGCCAGGGCGCCGGTTATCGTCGGGCTTACCGTTCGCCTGCTGAACGTCAAATACCAGCGCCACGGGTTATACCTCCAGCGGCACGATCTTGGTGCCATGGAGCTCGGAGACGCCCAGTGCCGCCGCCACGGTATCGCGGTTGGTCGTGGAAATGCCGCCGCCGGGAAGGATGGTCAGGCGGTCGCCCGCATACTCGATTAGGCGAGCTAGGTGATCGAAGTTATCCTCGATCGGCGTTCCGGCAGCGCCTCCATGCGTCAGGATGCGCGTGATACCGCAGTCGGCGAGTGTGTCGACGGCATCGAGCTGAGCCTCGGGCGAGAGCTGGTCGAAGGCCATGTGGAAGGTGATGTCGATGGGCTCACGCTTGCACTCCTCGGTCGCGCAGCCCGCAGCCATCACGAGGGCGCCGAGTGTAAGCTCATCGAGCGCCCATCCGCCGGCACAAGGCTTGCAGCAGCCAAAGACCAAGCCGTCGGCGCCGGCGCTCACGGCAAGACCCAAGTCCATCTCCATCATGCGCAGCTCGTCCTGGTTGTAGTGAAAGTCACCGCCACGCGGGCGAATCATGCACATCACTCGCGCATCATGCTCGTGAGCATAGCTGACCGCAGCGCTGATAACGCCGGCCGAGGGCGTGGTACCACCGACGGCAAGGTTGTCGCACAGCTCGATGCGCCCCGCACCGGCCTCGATAGCCGCCGGCACCCGCTCAAAGTTCTCAGCACAAAACTCGTACAGCATAGATAGACCCCCAGATGACAAACGTTTTCCGATGGGCATTGTCGCACGCCCCCATGAAGTTGCGGTGGAATAGGGACTGTTTTGGCCTCTGAGACTCCCATTTAGTCCCTATTCCACCGCAACTTAAAGGGAGCAGAACCAAAGTAACGCCGCTGGCAGAGGACCGACAGCGAGCGGGCGCCAGAGCGAACAAATTGGCATGAAAAGAGGGCGGCATAGACCTTCTGGTCATGCCGTCCTCTTTGAATGACAAGTTGTCGCTCTGGTGCCCGCGCAGCGTCGGCTGGTCCGCCGTTCGGCAGAACGGCGGAACCGCCTAACCACCAAGATAGGCCTTGCGCACGTTATCGTCGTGCAGGAGTTCTTGGCCCGTGCCGGTCATGGTGATCTTGCCGGTCTCGAGCACGTAGCCGCGTGTGGCGATGGAAAGAGCCATCTGTGCGTTTTGCTCGACCAGAAGCACCGTGGTGCCGGCCTTGTGCAGGTCCTCGACAATCTGGAAGATCTGTTCGATCAGAATCGGTGCCAGACCCATGGAAGGCTCGTCGAGCATAAGCAGTTTGGGGTTACTCATAAGAGCGCGCCCCATAACAAGCATCTGCTGCTCACCGCCCGAAAGGGTGCCGGCGACCTGGCGACGGCGTTCCTTCAGGCGCGGGAACTGCTCGTAGACGCGCTCGAGGCCCGGAGCCACCGTGGACTTGGGCTGCGTATAGGCGCCCATCTCCAGGTTCTCCTCGACCGTCATCTGCAAAAAGGCGCGACGACCCTCGGGAACCTGAGCCAGGCCCTTACCAACCAGCTTGTCGGCGGGCGTATGGGTAATGTCCTCGCCCATAAACTTGATGGAGCCGGTCTTGGAGCGCAGCAGGCCCGAGACGGTCTTGAGCGTCGTGGACTTACCGGCACCGTTCGCGCCGATCAGAGCCACGATCTCGCCCTCGTTAACGTTAAAGGAGATGTCCTTGATGGCGTGGATGGCGCCGTACCAGACGTTGATGTTGTAGACGGAAAGCATCGGCTCTGCCATTTAGTTCTCCCCCTTATCCTGCTTGCCCAGATATGCCTCAATAACAGCGTCGTTGTTCTGGATTTCCTCTGCCGTGCCCTTGGCGATGACCTTACCAAAGTTGAGCACGCAGATGCCCTCGCAGATGTTCATAACGAGCGACATATCATGCTCGATAAGCATGATGGCAATGCCAAAGGTGTCGCGAATCTTGACGATATTCTCCATGAGCTCCGCGGTCTCGGACGGGTTCATGCCGGCAGCAGGCTCGTCGAGCAGCAGTAGCTTGGGGTTGGTGGCAAGCGCGCGGACGATCTCCAGACGACGCTGAGCGCCGTAAGGCAGCGATCCGGCCTGCTCGTTTGCCAGATGCTCCATATCAAAGATGGACAGCAGCTCCATGGCGCGCTCGTGAGCAGCCTTCTCGTGCTTCCAATACGTCGGCAGGCGCAGCACGCCCTCAAAGCCGGAGTAACGCTCCTGGTTATGCAGGCCGACCTTGACGTTATCCTCCACCGTCATGGTGTTGAATAGGCGAATGTTCTGGAAGGTACGGGCAATACCCATGCGGTTGACCTGGTAGACCGACTTGCCCGAGGTGTCCTCGCCGTCGAGCAGGATGGTGCCATGCGTGGGCTGGTACACCTTGGTGAGCAGGTTGAAGACCGTGGTCTTGCCGGCGCCGTTGGGACCGATCAGACCGGCGATCTCGGTCTTGCCGATAGTCAGGCTAAAGTCGTCGACTGCTTTAAGGCCACCGAACTCAATGCCCAGGTGGATGCACTCGAGTGCAGGGCGCTCGCCCAGGTCACGATCGGGAACGATGGCGCCAGAAGGATACGGGACCATCTTGCCCTTCTTGAACTCAAATTTACTGGGCATCGGCTGCCACCTCCTTCTTGGAAGCAAAGCGGTCCTTGACGCGACCGAAGAACGCCTTGAGCTGCGGGTTGTTGGTAAAAATCATGACCAGGATCAGCACGATGGCGTAGATGAGCATGCGGTAGTCCGAGAACTGACGAAGCAGCTCGGGAAGCACCGTGAGCAGCGCCGCCGCGATGACGGAGCCGCGCATATTGCCCAGACCGCCCAGGACCACGAACACCAGGATGAGAATGGACGTGTTGAAGTCGAACTTGGTGGCGGAGAGCTGCGAGAAGTTACCGCCGAAGAGGGCTCCGGCAGCACCGGCGAGGGCAGCGGAAACCACGAAGGCGATCATGCGGTACTCGGTGACGGAGATGCCTACGGACTCGGCTGCAATCTTGTTATCGCGCACGGCCATAATGGCACGGCCGGTACGGCTGCGAACCAGGTTGAGCACGATCACGAGTGCGACCATGACCAGGATGGCACCGGCGAGGAAGGTCGAGTACGTCGACACGCCCGAGGCGCCCTGGGCGCCCTTGATGATGGCGGTGCCGTCCTCGAGCAGGTGCAGGTCGTCGATCGTAGAGTTGCCCGTGATGTTAAAGATCACGTGCAGGCCGCGGGAGTCGACGCCCACAATGAGGCAGGTGACGATCTCTTTGATGATCTCGCCAAAAGCCAGGGTCACGATAGCCAGATAGTCGCCGCTCAGGCGCAGGACCGGGATGCCAATCAAGAAGCCCAGGATAGCGGCAGCGATGGCGCCGACCACGATGCTGATAATCAGGCGCACCGGATCGGAGGGAACGGCGCTCTCGAGGGCGACCGCGGTGACGATGCCCGTGTAGGCGCCGACACTCATAAAGCCCGCATGGCCCAGCGACAGGTCGCCCGCGATGCCGACGACAAGGTTGAGGGAAATGGCCATGACGATATAGGCCGTGATGGGAACCAACTGACCAGCAATCATGCGCGGGATCATGTGGTTGGACTGCATAAAGAACACGATGGCGAACGCCACAACGCACATGGCGTACGTGACAAAGTCGTGACGCGTCTGCTTGTCATTAAGAAACTTCATAACGCTCACCTACACCTTCTCGGGGACGTACTTGCCCAAGAGGCCGGCAGGCTTGACGAGCAGGACGATGATCAAAACACCAAAGACGATGGAGTTGGCAAGGCTCGTGGAAATGTAAGCCTGCGCCATCGCCTCGATAATGCCGATGAGAATGCCACCGACAAAAGCGCCGGGGATGGAGCCGATGCCACCGAAGACAGCGGCGTCGAAGGCCTTGATGCCAGGCATGGCACCCGTCGTGGGCTGCAACACCGGCGAGTAGGAGCACAGCAGCACGCCGGCGATGGCGGCAAGGGCAGAGCCGATGGCAAACGTCATCGAAATGG
>URNU01000041.1 GCA_900549275.1 uncultured Collinsella sp.
TACCGCGCTGCACGGACAAAAAAGACGCCGCCGCCATAATGGCAACAGCGCCAGAACCACCACAAAGGTGCCTGTCCCCTTTGTGGTGGCATGGGTCACTACAGGTCGCGATAGTCGACCAGGCGAAGATCAGGTTGAGACCCGAGCCAAGCGCGCAGCTCAGGGTCGATCAGCGCGTCGACTTCCTTGGTACGATCGGTCGTAAGCGAGCTGTTCTCGAGGATAAACCGATCGAGATAGCCCGGGTGGCACACAAAGACGACCGTCTCGCCGTCGGACATCTCGCGAACCGTCTGCATAATCGAGTCCTTGGGTTCGTAGCCCGGCTCCATCGAATGCATCACCATGCGCAGATCAGTATTTCCGCAACGCACCACCGCCGTGGGGTCGAAGCTCGCCTTTTGCTCCTTAAGGCCCAGCTCCTGGGCAACCGCCGAGATCGCTCGGTTAAGGTTTTCGCTCATGACGGCATGGGCCTCAAAGTAATCGGGCTCGCGGCCCACAATCTCGACAAAACGGTCGTGCTGTGCGCGGATCTCGATGCAGGCCTCGTCGAAGTCTATCAGCTCCTCACCGCGCTTAAAATGCTCACGGAAGGTACGGCTGCTATGGAACTCGCCGCTCTCGTTGAGCATGCTCGGGATGAGCGCCGGATCGGCGCACGGCTTGCCCAGGCACACGTTGGTATGCTGGCCCACTGCAATATCGGCATCCGCCACGAGCGACCACCCACGCTCGGCCTCGGGCATATTAGGCATAAGGCCCGCCGAGCGCACCAGGCCCTCGTTGACGCTTCGGGCAATCCCCAGGTCAACAGCATACGAATAACCGATATCATCGGCACGAATAAGCAATTGCTTCATAACGACTCCAATCTATGTGAAAACCACCACAAAGGTGCACTGTGTCCCCTTTGTGGTGGTTCTGGCGCCCTATAGTCCAAAAAAGTCGAGGATTTGATCGCGGCTTACAGGCCTGTACTCGTTGGCATCGAGACCGACATCGTAGCGAAAGACAGGGCGCTCGCGATCGCGGTTGCGCACGTTGGTGCGGTCTCCTCTGCTGTGGATATGCCCGTGCAGCATGATGGCACCACGCGCCTTGCCATTCCAGCTGAGCATGGGGTAATGGCTCAACACCAGGCGGTGGCCCTTGGCATAGCCGGGAGCAATCTCCAGGTAATCGAGCACATCTTCCCAAATCTGCGGTGCGTCGGGATCTTCCCAGTCGCCGTCATGGTTGCCACGGATGAGTGTCACATTCTTGCATTCGATACGCTCGCGCAGACGCACAGCATCCGCTAGTGGCAAGCGATAGGTAAAGTCACCCAGGATATAGAGACGGTCGTCCGCCGCCACGCACTCATTGATGGCAGCGATGACCTTGCGGTTCATCTCCTCGACCGAATCAAACGGCCGATCCATATCGTGCAAGATATTCGTATCGCCCAGGTGCAGGTCGGCGGTAAACCACATCATCGTCTATGCCCTCATTTCGCAACGCGTCAAACTCGTGCTAAGTATACAGACACAGCGATGCGGCGGTTAGCCAAAGACCCCGCCGAACAGGCCGCGACGGCGCTTGTCTTGTTTTTTCGTAGCGTCACCCTGGGCGTTCTTGTCCTGCCGCTTCTTACGGTCCTGCTCCAGCTCATCATCGTCGAGTAGCAGATCCCACTCAAACGGATCGTCTGCCAGATCGAACAGATCATCGCCATCAAACATGGCCGCCTCCCTTGCCGATTAGCGAGCGTCCACCACGTAGAGGCCAACGCGCACCTGATGCCACGGGCTGCGCTCGGGAGCAACCTGCTGCACACGGACCTCAAATACGTCCTCATGGCCGTAATACATCATCAAGGACAGCGGGCCGACCTCGTTTCCCGGAACATAGCCAAGTTTGGTCTTGCCATAGTAGATCGCAACCGCCTCGGGATCATGGGGATTATCGCGCTCGGCGCACAGCGTCAGTTTATCGCCCACTTTAAGATCGCCTAGGACCAAAGCGCCGTCGGCATACTGAAATCCCGCAATATGAAACGACAGAAGAACACGCGAAGGCTCGTACATGGCAACTCCTCTAACGGCCGGATAAACCGGCGCTTAACCTTATTGAGAAGTCTACGAACTCGTGCGGACACAAATTCATCCTGTCTGCGTCTTTTCGACCGTTTGTCCCTACGCCATCTGATTCTAATGCACAAACATGCGCACGAACTTGTGCTTCCAGCTTGCGTAAGGAGCATAGCGGAATGGCACATCCAGCCACGTTACCTTGTTCACGATGCTCTTCTTGTGGCTAAACGTATCGAAGCTCTCGCGGCCATGGTACTGTCCCATACCGCTCGCGCCCATGCCGCCAAAGCCCATATGGCTCGTGGCCAAATGCATGATGGTGTCGTTGACGCAGCCGCCGCCAAAGGGCACGTAGCGCACAAAGCGTTGCTGAACCGCACGGTCCTGGCTAAAGATATACAGGGCCAGCGGCGTCGGACGATCCGTAATAAACGCTTCGGCCTCGTCTAGGCTCTCAAACGTCAGCACCGGCAAGATGGGACCGAAGATCTCCTCCTGTATCACGGCGTCATCGGGGGCCACGCCATCCAAAATCGTCGGCTCAATCTTGAGCGAAGCCTCGCGCGCGGCACCTCCAAGCACGACCTTATCGGGATCGATCAGCCCGCGCACGCGCGCAAAATGCTTGGCGTTGACGACATGCCCGTAGTCCTCGTTGTCGAGCGGGTGCTCGCCAAACATACGGCGAGCTTCCTCCTTGATGAGGTCCAGCAGCTCGTCATGCACGCGCGCATCGACCAGCAGGTAGTCGGGCGCCACGCAGGTCTGCCCCACGTTGAGCCATTTACCAAAGGCGATACGCCGTGCCGCGACCTTCAAGTTTGCCGTCGCATCCACGATGCAGGGGCTCTTTCCGCCCAGCTCAAGCGTCACGGGTGTAAGGTTTTTACTTGCGCGCTCCATGACGAGTTTGCCGACCGGAACGCTACCGGTAAAGAAGATCTTGTCCCAGCACTCATCGAGCAACGCTTCGTTCTCGGCGCGCCCGCCCTCGACAACCGTCACCAGGCGCGGATCAAATGCCTCTTCACAGATTTGCTTGAGCACCGCACTCGATGCCGGAGCATAGGCGCTCGGCTTGATGACCACAGTATTGCCCGCGGCAAGGGCGCCGGCGAGCGGCTCGAGTGTTAGCAAAAATGGGTAGTTCCACGGAGCCATGATGAGCGTGACGCCATAGGGCACGGCTTGCGTTTTGCACACACTCACGGCGTTGGCAAGGTCACACGGACGCAGGCGCGGACGACTCCATCGAGCCACGTGAGCGATCTGATGACGAATCTCGGAAAGCGACGTGCCGATCTCGCACATATATGCCTCGTCATGCGACTTTCCCAAATCGGTCTTGAGTGCATGGGCAATATCGGCCTCGTGCGCCCGTACCGCATCGCGTAAACTCACGAGCGCGCGACGTCGGGCATCAACATCAAACGTAGCGCGCGTTTTAAAGTAAGTGCGCTGATCGCCGACGATGCGCGCAATTTCCTCGGTGTTCATGGCACCCTCCTAGTTCTCGTCCTCAAACATACCACCCGCGACGACCTCGTACATACGCTCGAGCTCCAAGCGGTCCATCAAAAGCGGAACGGGGTACAGCGGATTGGCCTCGGCATCGGCATGCGCCGCCATCTCGGGAATGTCGGAGCGGCGAATGCCCGAGACATATTTGGGGATTCCCAGGATCTCGTTCATGCGGTCGACCCAATCGATAAAGGCCTCGGCCGCAAGACTATCCTGCGCGGTAGCCGGCGCAATGCCCGCCATGCGAGCAAGATCGGCAAGCTTGGGGGCGGCGGCGTCACCATAAGCGCGAAGCATGTGCGGCAGGATGATCGCGTTGGCCAAACCGTGCGGAATTCCGTATCGGCCGCCCAAACTGTGCGCGATGGCATGCACATATCCGACATAGGAGCGGGTAAACGCAACGCCCGCCTTATACGCCGCCGAAAGCATATTGCGACGAGCGCGCATGTCGTCACCATGCTCATAGGCCTCGAGCAAATTGTCGTGGATAAGCTGCACCGCCTGTCGCGCCATCTTGCGCGTATAGGGCGTGGTGCTTCGCCCGATAAAGGCCTCGACGGCATGCGTCAGGGCGTCCATGCCCGTCTGCCCCGTAATGGAAGCGGGCAAGCCGCACGTAAACTCGGGGTCGTGCACCGCAAAGCGCGGGATAAGCACAAAGTCGTTAATGGGGTACTTGTAGTGCGTCTCGTCATCGGTGATAACCGCCGCGAGCGTGACCTCGCTTCCCGTGCCTGCCGTAGTGGGAACGGCGATAAGCAGCGGCAGGCGACGATGAATCCGCAGCAGGCCGCGCATCTTGTTGATGGGCTTGCTTGGCTGCGTGATGCGTGCACCCACGCCCTTGGCGCAGTCCATGGCCGATCCTCCGCCAAAACCGATAATGGCCTGGCAGGCGCTCTCTCGATACAGGGACGCCGCCTCCTCCACATTCGAGACCGTGGGGTTCGCACGCGTTTCGGCATAGACCGTAACGCCAATCCCCTGAGCCGTAAGCGCACGCTCGAGTGATGCCGTGAGCCCCAAACGTGCAATACCAGGGTCTGTCACGATAAGGACCTTCTGGATCGAGCGCTTTTGAAGCACCGCGGGCACATCCTCGGCATGCTCCAAAATGCGCGGCTCGGTATAGGGCAGGATCGGCAATGCAATGCGAAAAACCGTCTGATATGTTCGGCACCAGGCACGACGGGCTAGATGCATAAAGGAAACTCCTTTATTTGTTGATAGGTCAACATTTGCTCGCCCGATTGTACTCAGCAAAAATCGCAGACGGCCTCCCAATCGTTAATCAATCAACATCTTCATATCTCGAAATTGTTTTATTAAAAATCATTCCTAATAGGCTTCACATTTGGTTGCATTTATGGATAATAGAACTCGTCAAGACGCACGTCCGGAGAGGGCCCTTACGGGACCGGACGAGCGCACAATCGCCATCGATCGAAAGGATCGAATCATGAAGTTTGTTTGCCCCGTTTGCGGTTATGTGGAAGAGTTCGACGGCGACCAGCTGCCCGAGGACTTCAAGTGCCCCCAGTGCGGCGTTCCCGGTTCTCGTTTCCTGAAGCAGGAGGAGGGTCAGCTCGAGTGGGCTGCCGAGCACGTCGTGGGCGTCGCCAAGATGGAGGGCGTCTCCGAGGACATCGTTGCCGACCTGCGCGCCAACTTTGAGGGCGAGTGCTCCGAGGTCGGTATGTACCTGGCCATGGCTCGCGTCGCCCATCGCGAGGGTTATCCCGAGATCGGCCTGTACTGGGAGAAGGCTGCCCACGAGGAGGCCGAGCACGCCGCCAAGTTCGCTGAGCTCCTGGGCGAGGTCGTGACCGACTCTACCAAGAAGAACCTCGAGATGCGCGTTGAGGCCGAGAACGGCGCCACCGCCGGCAAGACCGATCTTGCTAAGCGCGCCAAGGCCGCTGGCCTCGATGCCATCCACGACACCGTGCACGAGATGGCTCGTGACGAGGCCCGCCACGGCAAAGCTTTTGCCGGCCTGCTTAAGCGCTACTTTGGCTAAGCCAACCGCTTGAGACATAACCTCTAGCTCGATGAGGCCCGGACCGTATTGGTCCGGGCCTTTTTCGTGCCTCACGAACTTGTTAACGCCCTGAAATAGGACCGTCTTCGGCATCGGCTTCTCGTCAAAAACTAAGTGAGTAGACTTTTTGGAACTTGCCGAGCAGACCATCCATATCACTTTATAAAGCCGCAGGTAAATGCCTTGTTGCAAAACGACCTAGTCGCCAAAGTGCCAAAAGTCTACTCACTTAGATTCGCAGCCGTCCACGATCGAGCCATTTTGTGTCTAACGGGCATCTTTCCGTCGATTACTCCCAATTTTGTCCAGTCAATGAATAGTTCAGACCGGAGTAATATCTCAGCCCTTTGCTCATCCGAGCTTTTATCACGATATTCAGCATCGAGCATCCTGCATATGGCCTTAACGATCGCGCGGAATCTATCCTCATCCGATATCTGTCTGTGTGTAAGGAGAAGCACATCGTAGCCCATGGCCTGAAGGGCCGTCATGCGGTCAGCGTCACGCAAGCCATCCCCTGCGCGTCCGTGCGAGGCCTTTCCCTGACATTCAATGGCCACCTGTCGCCTACCGTCCGGCGAAGAAAGAAGTAGGTCGATATATACACGGGACTTTCCCACAATCGCTCGAGCACTTGTGCTTAACGTCACTTCGACATTGAGCTCTATGCCGCAAAACCCTTCGCCTCCCAGGGCTCGCGGCAGTCCAAGCAACAAATACGCCTCGACCTCAAAAGGCGACGCGGCACCCAATGGAACGAGTTGCGACACCGTCCTAAATCTATTGCCGTAACGTATCCCGCAAACATCTGAACAAAAACGGTCAAGGTCTCTGCCCAAAACCAAAGCGTCTCGACGCCATAAATTTGAGGCGGTGCCGTCCTCGGACGGGCAGCGCACCCAACCGAACGTTGTCGAAATCGCGCCCGAATCAATTGCACGCGAAAGCTCCGCCTCAAGTGCCGCCGGCAGAGCGCACACCGCAAACAAGCCACACATCTCCGCCAATACCAAAAGAAGCTGGAGATCCGTCAGGTGCCGCGACATGATGAATGCCGTCAGTAGAGGAGACGTAATCAAAAACCCATGCTCCGTCTCCAGCACGGATTCCCTGGGGAGCTCGCCAAGAAACAGCCGCTGCCTAATGCTGGCAGGGCAAGTCCGCTTGTTTCTCGTCCGAACCAATGTATACAACGGAAAGCCGAGCGCAACCGCAGCCGTCGGGTTACGGGTGAGGTCATATCGCTGCCGGTCTTCTTCCGGTCGTGGAAGCGGCGGACACAAAGCGAGGACTTGAGGGGGCAAACGCCAGTACCTAAAAGCCGATATGTCACAAACTAGATCCTTCATAGGCACAGGAGAACACGAATTTCAACCCAGTCAGTCACGCATTGGCGCGAACGCACCAAAAATGGCGCCGAACGGACTGCTAAGTTTTCAACAGCCCTCCCCAACTGGCCAAAAGTTTGCCAAGAGCTGGACGAAACCCTGTTGAAAACCTCATTTTTTTCTCATGTAGAAGCTTTGCGCGACAAGTGAGTAGACTTTTTTGAACATCCCGAGCAGCCCGGTCATCCTGCTTTTCAAAACCGAAGGTAGATAGCTTGTTACAAAACTGCCTGGTCGCCAAAGTGCTAAAAGTCTACTCACTTAGGTTGCAGAGTGCCCCCCATTAGCTGTAATTCCAAGGTTGTTAGTACTTTTGGACTCAGATCGTCATACTGAACAAGAATTTGAGTTGAGTTTTCAGGGACAGATGCGCCATCGGCACACCAAAAACAGTCACCGATATCGATAAAAGGGATGCTCGAGCGCGTGAGGGCCCGTACAAAAGTGCTTCTGCCCGTTCCACGCTCCGCAACCACGATACAGTAAAGGCCCGCGTCTGCATGCTCGATCGAGACCTCTCCTGCCGGAAATACCTTCCGCACAAGCGCCATCAGGCCATCACGCGCCTCGCGAGCACGAACGCGCACGCGGTTCACATGTCGCTCGTAATCACCCGATTCCAGCAAACGCGCCAAAGCGACCTGATCAACAGAGCTCACCGACGAGGCGTAGAAACCAAGGCTGCGCCTAAACCGCTCCATTAACTCATCGGGCAACACCATGTACGCCAAACGCAACGCCGATGAAAGGCTCTTCGAAAACGTGTTGGTGTAGATAACCGACTGGGCGGCATCGATCGATGCGAGCGCAGGAATCGGCTTGCCGGCAAGGCGAAACTCACAATCAAAGTCATCTTCGATGAGATACCGACCTGGTCGCTCGGCGGCCCAGCTCAGCAGCGCATAGCGACGCGCAATGCTCGTCACAAGACCGGTGGGATACTGATGGGACGGCATAAGGTGAAGGACATCGGTCCCAGTTTTCTGCAGAGCGCTCAGGTCCACGCCGTCGTCATCCAACGGGATATGTCGTACTTGGCAGCCCATAGCCTGATAGATGCGCGTCAGACGCAAATAGCCCGGGTCCTCAACGGCATACACCTTGTCAGCGCCAAGCAACTGAACCAACATGGTATCGAGCAGCTGGGCGCCTGCACCGATAACAATGTTGTTGGGGTCGACATTCATGCCCCTTGTCCCACGCAGATGGTGAGCAATTGCGCGTCGCAGCCGAGCGGTGCCCTGCGCCGGTGCGGGCGAAAAGATTTCGCGCTCATCTTCGGATGCCAGCGTCGCCCGTAGTGCGCTTTGCCAAAGCCGCGCCGCCTCCAAAGCGGAAGGAGAAAGTGCATCGAACAGCTCGACCTGTCCGTTGACATCATGCGCGCTGAGGCCCACAGAGACGGTATCTCGGTCGATGCCCTGCGAAGCCAAAGGCAAAACCGGTGCATCCGGAAGCTTGCAAGCGTAGTAGCCACGACGCGGCATTGAGCAAATATAGCCCTCGGCAAGTAACTGGCTATATGCATTCTCGATGGTAATGACACTGATTCCCAGATGACTGGCAAAGGCGCGCTTAGACGGAAGATG
>URNU01000042.1 GCA_900549275.1 uncultured Collinsella sp.
TTAAGCTAGTTATCAGTTTTTTAATAGCATTAGATTTATTTGCACAACATTTTGCTCAAGAGAAAACATCCTGCGAACGGTCGAAATCGACCGTGAGCAGTAGGTCATTTACCGGGGGGGAATACCCTACCAAACTGATGAGAATATCTTTAACTCATCGGTGGTTAGAAGCGTAATGTTCAGACAACCATATTTGTATTTGCGCGCAGATTGTAGGCATCAATTCGCCCAAATCGCCTGAGGCCACCACAAAAATGCCTGCCCCCCTTTATGGTGGCTCTCCCCCGGCGCTACAGCAGATGCTCCTCGATAAAGATCGCGATGCCGTCTTTGTCGTTGCTCGCGGTTACAAAGTCGGCGGCGGCACGGGTGGCGTCGCTGCCATTCGCCATGGCCACGCCCACGCCGGCGTCGGCCACCATGCAGGTGTCGTTGTCCGCATCGCCAAACACGCAGATGTTCTGGAGCTCCATGTCGTTGAGCTCCGCCACGCGCACAAGGCCGCGCGTCTTGGACACGCGCGGATCCATGAACTCGTAGAGTCGCTGCGTGGTTTGCAGAGCCGCCGCTTTAACGGTGTCATCGGCAAATGTCGACGCCCGCTCAATCACCCGCGGCATTACCTCGGGCGCCATGGTAAACATCACCTTGGTCTGCGGCTCGCGCAAAAACTCGGCAAAGTCGACCACCTGGTAGAGCACGCCGTCGACACGCGACAGGTGCTCGACACATGCATTGCTCTCGGGCACATAGAGCACGCCATCCCGAGGGCAAACGGGCGTTGCCGGCAGGCCTGCCATGTGCTCGCAGATGCGCGCGATGGTCTCGCCTGGCAGCGGGTAGCTCAGCTCGTTGATGCCGTGCGCACGGTCGATGACCTCGGCGCCGCCGCAGCCCACCAGCACGTCTACCAGGCCGTCAATACCCCAGAGTCCAAACATGGCTTCGGTCGCCTGGGCGTCGCGTCCGGTGCACAGACCAAACAGCACGCCGCGCTCGCGCAGGGCGCGGATCGTCGCCACGGTGCGCGGGGACACCGTGTGCTGGCTCGTGAGCAACGTTCCGTCAAGATCGCAGAGCACGGCTTTGATGTGGCTGAAGGTGGTGTCCATGGGGGCCTTTCTGGGTTGTGCGGCGATTTGGGGTGTATCTGGAAGTGGCGTTCATGGTATACCAAAGCGCACACGGGGCGCTTTGGCGCAAAACCACCACAAAGGTGCCTGGCCCCTTTGTGGTGGCCGGACTCGCAGGATGACCTGGCCCGGGGCGCAAAGCATCACAACATTCGACGTTTTTCGGCAAAATCGCGATTTTCGCTGAATGTTGTGATGGTTTTTACCGCCTCGCGGCACGATCAAAATGCCGGCGGCCAAACAGCAGCAACGCCGCGGGAACCGCCGTCACGACCATGCCCGCCCCTACGAGCGTCTGCTGCACGCCAAACGTCGCCGCCAGCCACGGGGCAATCGCCAGCGGCGCCACGCCGGCGAACATGTTGCCAAAACCCATGACCGAGTTGACGCGACCGAGTTGCTCGAGCGGGGCCGTCGTTTGCACGATCGTGTTGTGGAGCGGGTTGACGACGCCCCAGGCCACGCCTAGGGCAATCTGGCCGACAAGAGCTACGCCTACGTACGGCGTTCCCACGTAGAGCAGGCTTCCCAGGCCCACGGACATGAGCGCTACGAGCAGCGTTTTAAGGTTGACCAGGTGCGGTGGCAAGCGGAGCGCGAGGACGGCGCCCAGCACCGCGCCCACACCGCTGGCCGACGAGAGCCAGCCCATCCACTCAACACCGACATGCAGAACATCGCGGTAGAAGAACGACTCCAGCGGGTCGAAGGCGCCATAGCCAAAGTTCGAAAGGAAAATAATGCAGAACAGCAGGGCGAGAACGCTGTTGGTAAAGACCGTCTTGATGCTTGTCGCGAAGGTGACACGGGAGGACGTGTTGGGGTCGGAGCATTGGCTGGCCTTGTCCGATGTGATGTCACCAATCGCGGTTTTGTCTTCGTGCGCGGCGGCCTGACCCGCACTTGGCCTAAGGCCCCAACCGGCGACGAGCGCCAGCACGGTAAAGAGCATCATGAGCACAAACACCGCGCGCGACGACGCAGCCGCCGCGAGAAAGCCACCCAACGTGGGTCCGACGATAATACTCACGTTTGAGAACATGGCGATGGCGGAGTTGATGTCTTTGAGCTCGACGGGATCATCGGTGAGGTAGGCCGGATAGGACGTGGTAATGGGCTGGGCGAATCCCATCACAAAGCCCAGAAACACCGCGCCGAGCAGGACGACGCCGGTCGCGCTACCAAACGCGATGATTGCCGCGCCGGTTGCCAGCGCGCCCACGATGCTCAGCAAGAAATGACGGCGCGGGCCCCAAGCGTCGAGCGCCGCGCCGCCCGCAAAGGATCCCAAGATCACGAATACGTTCATAAAAAGGACGGCCAGCGATGTCGCCACGACCGAAGCATCGTCTGCATAGGTAAGCGTTCCGATGACGCCGATAAAGTAGCTGGTCTGAAAACCGGTGTAGATGAGAAAGCGCATCGCCACCAGGCGCTTAGCCTGCACGGACAGCGATGATTGAGGCTTTGAGAGAAGAGATGCGAGCATGGAGACTCCTTGTTTCTTACGAATGCGGGCGGCGGGCATTCGCCACCGTCTGTCAAATCAATCTATCCGCACGAAACATTAAGGACGCATCAAGCCCCTTCTCTCCGTTTTTCGCCCGTCATGAACTACTTGGTAGATTGTAAGGCATGTCCCACACATCTACCAAAGCAAAAACCACCACAAAGGTGCCTGTCCCCTTTGTGGTGGAAGTGACGTTTGCCCAGATAAAACCTGCCAAATTAACCTGTCTTTTTTGGCAGGTTTTAGGCCAGATGATCTTGGATGAGGTCGCAGATGGCTCGAGCGTCGTTGATGTTGATGGTTCGGGTCGCAAAGCCGGCATCGAAGGCCTGACGCGCCAGGGCTTCGTTGCAGGCAAGGGCCAGCGTGCGACCGTCGACCAGGTCGAGCGAGCTCTTGCCGCGCAGACGGTCGACACCGGAGCGCGCGACCACGATGTTGTCGAAGCCCTCGGTCTTGTAGCCCTCGATGATCACCACGTCGACATCGTTGTAACGCGACAGCAGCTCTCGCGCGGGCATCTCGTCTTCCTCGCGCGTATCGGCGTACTCCGCCCAGCGCGTGGCGCAGATAAGGCCCACGTGCTTGGAGCCGGCCTGGTGATGGCGCCAGGTGTCCTTAGCGGGCACATCGATATCAAAGCCGTGATGTCCGTGATGCTTGAGTGAACCCACGCGCAGGCCGCGGCGGGTGAGCTCGGCAATGACCTTCTCGACGAGCGTGGTCTTGCCTGAGTTTTGGTAGCCGATAAACGCGATCGCAGGGACGGCCGGTGCCGGAGCTGCGGGCGCGGCGGCGACGGGTGCGTTCGCGGGCGCGGCACCGTCAGCGGCAGCAGCCTCAACAGCAGCGGCCTGGCGCTCGGCACGATCCCACACGCCCGAGCGGCCGCCCTCCTTGTGCAACAGGCGCACGTCGACAATCTCCATGCCGCGATCGACCGCCTTGCACATGTCGTAGATGGTCAGACACGCGGCACTCGCGCCGGTCAACGCCTCCATCTCGATACCCGTTTTGCCCGTCACGCCCGCCGTAACCAGCACGTGAAAGCCAACCTGCCCGTCCGCGCGCGATGGCGCCCAGCCCTCGGGCACGTCATCGACAGGCGTCCCCGCTGGAGCGATGGGCGCAATGTCACACTTGCTCTTGGTAATGAGCAACGGATGGCACATGGGGATGATGTCGCTCGTGCGTTTGATGGCCATAATGCCCGCCACGCGCGCGCAGGCAAGCACGTCGCCCTTTTTGGCGCGGTCCTGCAGCACCATGACCTGCGTCTCGGGGTGCATGAGGATGGTGCCCTCGGCGATGGCAATGCGATGGGTCTCGGCCTTGTCGGACACGTCGACCATGCGCACCTCGCCCTTGGCGTCCACGTGCGTCAGCTCGTCGCGACGGGCGTCGCGGGCGGGCTCGTCGGCAGTGCTGGCAGTCGGCCGTGCGGACGCGTCGGCGTTGCCAGCATTCGCCGCAGCCGTGACTTTGTGGGCAGACATCGCGGCCCTGCGAGCGGCCTTGGTGGCATCGGCGTACCTGCTCTTGGCCATATGATCATCCTCCGATTTGGGACATAAATCGTTGCGTGCCCTCAATTATCGCGTGTTCCTGCGGTTTGTGGGCGACGGCATCGCGCCAAATCGAAAGTACCTGCATATCATCACCACGGCGCAGGGCGTCGCGCACCGAATACTCGGCATCACTGAACAGGCACGGACGCACGTTGCCGTCTGCCGTCAGGCGCAGACGGTTGCAGCTCGCGCAAAAATGATTGGACATGGCGCTAATGAAGCCGATTGTTCCCGCCGCGCCCGGAAAGTGCCAATAGCGCGCAGGGCCAGCGCCGGCAGGAGCGTCGTTGATGTCGAGCGGTTCAAGCTCGCCCAGCCCCGCCGCGGTGGCCCCGGCATTGATGCGCGCCCGCAGCTCGTCACTCGGCACGGTATCGCTCGCATCCCACAGCTCGGGATTGAGCGCGGGCGCATGCGGGTCCACAGCGCAATGCGAACTCGTGTGCTCGTCGCCGATGGGCATATATTCGATAAATCGCAGATGAATAGGGCGATCGACGGTCAGCCGTGCGAGGGCCGCCACATCCTGGTTGAGCCGGCGCACAACAACGCAGTTGGCCTTAACGGGCTCAAAGCCCCAAGCCAGCGCCGCGTCGATGCCAGCCATGGTCTGCTCGAGTCGACCTAGACGCGTGATCTTTCCAAAGAGCGTAGGGTCGAGCGTGTCGAGCGAGATGTTGACGCGGTTAAGCCCGGCATCTTTGAGCTGCGGCGCCAGCTTGGGCAGCAGGGCGCCATTAGTGGTGAGCGAGATGTCCTCGATCTGCGGAATCGCGCGGATGTCGCGAATAAGCGGAATGATACGGCGACTGACCAGCGGCTCGCCACCCGTCAGGCGCACGCGGCGAATGCCCTCTCCCGCCACCAGGCGCACGAAGCGGGCGATTTCCTCGGCGCTGAGCAGCTCATCGTGCGCGCGGGGTGCCACGCCATCGGCCGGCATGCAATAGATGCAGCGGAAATTGCACTTGTCGGTAACGGCAATGCGCAGGTAGTTGATATCGCGGCCAAAGCCGTCATGTTGCACGAGCCCGTCCACGCAGCCCTCCCCTCGCGCTGGCCTTTATTCTTCGGGGAATATAGTACCGCACGGGAAGAATGGGTCGACATGCGTACGACACGAAAGGCCTTTGCGAGCAAGACCGGCTTCCCAAGCCCATCCTCAACACACAAACCATCACAACATTCGATGCTTTTCCCGATTTTGGCGAAAAACGTCGAATGTTGTGATGGTTTGCCTGCCCATGGCGCCCCGTAGAAAGGCCGGAACGCCCCTAAAGGCCGCCGTCCCAGTGCCGAATCACGAATTCTCGCAGATCGTTCTGCCGTTTCTGGAACGCTTCGCTTCGGTCGCACTTAAGGCCCATCGCAAGTGCGATGGCGTTCATCGCCCGGTGCAATTGCAGCTGGTGGGCAAACTGAGTCCCGGTGAGGACGATCATTCTAAAGCCCAGCGCGCTCAGCACGGTCATACGCTCCGCATCCGACGCGCTGCGCTGTTTATCAAGATGGTCCGAGCCGTTGTATTCAATCCCCGTACCGCTCGCAGGCGCATATACGTCGATCTCGAAATACCCGGCCTTTGCGAGATACTTGAACTCGTTGGGAACATCGACCCGATGGTTGAGCTCGATCTTGGCGTATCCCAGCCCTCCCTGGGAACGTTTTGCTACGACCATGATTGCGGTGGCCGTCTCCATGGGCGACCGCGCGCCATCGTGCACGCGCTTGAGCACGGCGGCCGCACGTATAGCCCCCTGACGAGATCGGCTCTCATTGCAATAGGCAATCAAATCGACAACGGTATACCTCTGCCCCATCTCAATATAATCGCCTGTCGACAGATGATTCAAATGGTATCGAGCGCAGATTTCGTAGCCATATTCCAGCTGCTCGGGCTCGCTCATCCACGAACCCGCTTGGACAAAGCACATGGCCTCATCAACCACTAGAAGGCCCTCTGCCACCTCGATAAGATGGCCTGGAGGTACCGGCGCCCCAAACACGTGGCACCTAAATCCAGCCGGCGTCGAGCGCTCAAAATCAAAGTTGACGAGCGTGTCGATATGATCGAGTTCTTCTCGTGGAATACCGAGCGAAACCAGATAGTCGGTAACGATCCCAACTGCCGTTGAAGCCCTCAGCCCCTTGGCATCGAGTCCCAATTTGGGCAGGCTCGCGGACGGCTCCGCCTCGTTAGCAAGCGAGTCCTCATCGTATAGGCTGCTTGCTCGCGAGAGCGGCTCGGACGGGCGCGCCGCGTTGTGGTACAGCCAGGCAGTCTTATGGGACAGGACGATCGGCAGGTCCATGAGCCCTCCAATGGAGTCGGATAACCGACCTTATTCCCCTGCCCACGGGTCCGCACACCTTCGTGCACAAGAAAGCGATTCCACCCGACCGAGTGGCAGAAAAACCATCACAACATTCGATGCTTTTCCCGATTTTGGCAAAAAACATCGAATGTTGTGATGGTTTGAGGCGAGGGGCACGGAGAGGTCAAAGCATCGTACTTTGCAGGGCGCGTGCCCGTATTCAATTGGAAATGACCGCGCTCGGAGCGTGACTTTTTTCGCCCCACTGCCGACACAAACCTTGACTCTACAATCGTTGTAGGGTTTTCACTACACTGGTACGTAAACAAACACAGCCAGAAAGCCCCGCCCATGGAACACGACCTCACACGCGGCAATGTCCTCAAGACCATCGCGGTCTTTGCCCTGCCTTATATGCTCTCGTACTTTTTGCAGATGCTCTACGGCATGGCCGACCTGTACATGATGGGGCAGTTTAGCGGCGCTGCCGGCATCACCGCCGTGGGCAATGGCGCGCAGACGCTCTATATCATTACCGTGACGCTCGTGGGCCTGGCCATGGGAACGACGGTCATCGTCGGCCACGCCGTGGGCTCGCGCCGGTTTGACCGTGCCGAGACCGCTATCGGCAACACCATTACACTCTTTATGGGTGTCTCGGTGGTGCTGGCCGCTGTCCTGCTCGCACTGTGCCCGCAGATCGTGTCACTCATTGGCACGCCGGCCGAGGCAGTCGAAGGCACCGCCGCCTACCTGCGCATTTGTTTTATGGGCATTCCCTTTATCGCCGCGTACAACATCCTCTCGGCCATCTTTCGCGGCCTGGGCGATTCGCGCTCGCCCATGTACGTGATCGGCGTAGCGTGCATCATCAACATCGCGCTCGACTTTCTGTTTATCGGACACATGGGACTAGGCCCTGTGGGCGCGGCGCTCGGCACGGTGACCGCGCAGACGGCCAGCGTTGCCCTCGCGCTCGTGTGGCTCAAGAGCCGTCGCACGAACATCCACGTTAAGCGCAGCGACCTGCGTCCCCGGCCCGAGATGCTCGGCAGCATTCTTAAGATCGGCGTGCCCGTGGCCGTGCAGGACGGCTGCATCCAGGTGGCGTTTATGTTTATCACCGTCATCGCCAACCACCGAGGGCTCGTCGACGCCGCCGCCGTGGGCCTGGTCGAAAAGATGATCAGCTTTTTGTTCATCGTGCCAAGCTCCATGGGAGCCACCGTCAGTGCGCTCACGGCGCAAAACGCCGGCGCGGGCAAGAGCGACCGCGCGCGTCAGGTGCTCAAGGACGCCATGACCATCTCGGTGGTGTACGGCTGTCTGATCACGGTTCTGATGTGGCTGGTGGCACCGGCGTTTATTGGCTTTTTTGCCAAGGATCCCGCGGTGGTCGCGGCCGGTACCGGCTATATGCACAGCTACATTTTCGACGCGATTTTTGCCGGCATCCACATTTGCTTTAGCGGCTTTTTCGCTGCATATGGCAAGAGCTACATCGGCTTTGCGCACAACGTGCTGGCCGTGGCGCTCATTCGCGTGCCGGGCGCGTGGCTGCTGTCGAACGCCTATTCTGACACGCTGTTTCCCATGGGCATCGCTTCGCCGTGCGGATCGATTTTGTCGGCGGTCATTTGCGTTGTCGCGTTTACCGTGCTCAACCGCCGCGGGGCTTTTGACAAGCTGATGGCGTAGCGGGGCAACGCGAAATCACCCTCATCGACGACATCATCAGCGACGACCCCACAACCTACGTGACGCAGATCACGGTGCCCGTTGCCCCGTCCAAATAAGAACCGCTCGAAAGGCATCATGCTTTCCGGGCGGTTCTTCAATTAGGCTATCGATGCGCTAAGCCTGGGGCACCTCACCGGTAGCCAAGATCTGCTCGAGTGCGTCCTCATCCAGTACGGGCACACCCAGCTGCTCGGCCTTGGTGAGCTTGGAGCCCGCCTTGGGGCCGGCGACCAGATAGCTCGTCTTCTTTGACACACTGCCCGAAACCTTGGCGCCGAGCACCTTGAGCGCCGC
>URNU01000043.1 GCA_900549275.1 uncultured Collinsella sp.
GCGCGGCTGCCCTTGTCCACGGCGACCGAACCCTTGTCATCGAGCACCTTGGCGCCCTTCTTGACCTTATCGCCCACTACGACGCTTGCCTCGGCAGCCTTTGCAGCGGCACCGCCCGAATACCCGAGCGACTTGACTTCGTCCGAAACGATCATCGCGCCGTCCGCATAGCCGCGCAGCATCGTAGGCGGCATCTGCGTGTCGCCCACCAGCACACTCGAGGCAGTGCCAGTGGTCACATAGAACGTCTGCACGATGCCCGAACGCGGCTTGAACTCCACATCCGAGCAATAGCCCACGACATCGCCCGACTCCGTGCGCACGTCCATGCCAACCCAGATAATGCAATCATCCAGGTTGATGTCGAGACGCTTGGCCGCAGCGGCATCGTAGGTGCCCTTGACGTCGTCAACCGCGATGGCGCCCTCGTAGACGCCAATGGCATCGAGCGCCACGAATCGGTCGGGGCGCTCGATCATGCCCGCGATATCGGACTGGCGAACCATAAAGCCCACCACGCGCGTGCCGCCCGGGGTAAAGACCGGAAAGTGAATCTTGCCGAGCTTTTTAGGGCTGCGCGGCGTGCCATCTTTTTTAGTGCGCTTATCCTCGGTAGGCTTGCGATAGATCTTGGCGCCGACAAAATCCCCGGCGCGCATTATGCCTCGGTCGAAGGCTCCGCGGCCTCGGCGTCGGCCTCGACGGCGTTTTCGACCACGACATCGGCGGCGGGTGTCACGTTGCCGCCCGAGATGGCGTCGTTGAGCTGCTCTCGCAGCTGGTCCATGCGCTCGCGGGCAAGGTCGACCTTGGCACGCAGGTCATCGGTCTTGGCGTCGACCATCGGGCCAAAATCGTTGACCGCGGCGCGGGCCTCCTCGGCACCGTGCTCGTAGGTGTCGCGCATGTTATCCCAGGCGTCGTTGGCGATATCGGCAGCCATGGCGCGGGTCTCGGCGCCCGAGCGCGGAGCCAGGGCGACGCCGATGATAGCGCCGGCGGCAGCACCGAAGAGCGCACCCGAGATAAAGTTGAAAGTCTTACCCATGTTCATTCCTCTCCTGCGGGCACCTCGGCGCCCACCGTTTGAATGCTGTCCATTATACCCGCAGCACAGCGCTTGCCGTCTTGCTCATCTGCGTACGGTAAAGGCGCAGGTACATGACGGTGATAAGCGAGTGAGCCTACTCCTGCGGCACGGCCGGCATGGCCACCGTAGCGGCCGGGTCTTCGCCGGCGCCGTCAACGAGCGGCAACGTTCCCTCGTGCGCGGGGGCAACCGAAGCCGTCGCCGCGCCACCGTAGACGGCAGCGGGGGCCTCATGGCTCTCGGCGGTCGCGCCCTCGGTATCGATTGCCTCCTGCGGCTCGTCGTCAAAGCTCGGGACGCCCTGGGGCTCCGCGGACTCGGGCTCGACGGTCTCCTCGGCAGGGGCCTCGTCGACAGGCTCGGCGGCAGGCTCGGCGGCAGGCTCGGCGGCAGGCTCGGCAGGCGCCTCGCCCTCGGTCGCGTCCCCGGCCTCGCCCTCGGCGTTCGCGGCGGCTACGGCCTCGTGCGGGTCCTTACCCTCGGCCTCGGCGCGCATGCCCAGCACCAGGTTGCGCAGGCCCGTGACCGTACCGTCCACATCGGGAGCGGGCTGGTCGGCATGCAGATAGGCCCAATCCATCATAAAGGTCGCCGAAGACAGCGCGCCGATGGCCAGCGCGTCATCGGGACACGAAAGCTCGACCTCAAAGACACGCTCATCGTGCTCGCTTACGCGGGTGCGGCCGCACGAAATGCTGCCAGCGAGACCGGTCTCGTTCATGAGCTCGACCGTCACGTGCTCCAGCAGATGGCAAAGCTCGGTCTGGCCCATGCAGTCCTGGAACTCGCGACCGGAATCGCCCAGGCACAGATGCTTGGCGATCGCGGGCACCAGGTAGTACACGCGCGCCGTGGCCTCGATGTCCTCCGAGGTCATGAGCGGCATGCCGGGGTTCACCAGCACATGCGCGCAGATCTTGTCCTCGCTGACGGTGACCTTAAGGATGTTGAACAGGCCTGCCATAACTCTCCCCTACTCTTCCTTGCCCTACTCGTCGCCGTCGTGCGGGTCCGCAGAGCCCGCGCCCGACGCCGCCGGCTTATCTGCCGAGGACTCGGAATCCTTCTTATCGGTTTCGGCCGGAGCGATCACGCGAATGAGCGAGATGCGCTGGCCACGCATCGACTGTACCTTGAACTTGTACCCCGCGACCTCAAACACCTCTCCGATGTCGGGCACCGAGTCGCAAAGCTCCAAAATCCAGCCGGCGATGGTCTCATAATCATCGCTTTCCTCGAGCGGCCAACCAAGGTCAATCGCGTCATCGCACGAAAAACGCCCATCGACAAGCCACTCGCGGCGCGAAAGGCGCGTGAGGTACTTGTTGTCGGGGTCAAACTCGTCCTCGATCTCGCCCACGATCTCCTCGACGATGTCCTCGATGGTGATGATGCCGGCCGTGCCACCGTACTCGTCCACGACCACTACGATCTGGTCGTGCGAGGTCTGCATCTCGGACAGCAGCGGCAGGATGTCCTTGGTGTCGGGCACAAAGGTGGCGTCGCGCAAAAAGTCGGCGATGGGCTGGTCGCCCTTGCCGTCGAGCGAAGGCTGGATCAGGTCCTTGATGTGCGCGATGCCCACGACGTTGTCGGGATCCTCGCGATAGACGGGGATGCGGCTAAAGCCGGTCTGGCGCATGGCGGACAGCACGTCGGCGACCGTCTCGTCGTCCTCGCACATGGTGGTGTCCACGCGCGGCACCATGACCTCGCGGGCAACGGTGTCGCCCAGGTCGAAGATCTCGTGGATCATGCGCTTTTCCTCGTCGAGTAGATCGTCCTGCTCCGAGACCATGTATTTGATCTCTTCCTCCGAGACGTTTTGGCGGTCGTCGGCGCTCTTGATGCGCAGGATACGGGCCAGGCCGTCGGAGCAGGCACCGGTCAGCCACACGAGCGGGCGGGCGATCTTTTGGAACACGGAGAGCGGTCCCACGACCTGCTTGGATACGCCTTCGGCATTAGCCAGGCCGATGCGCTTGGGCACGAGCTCGCCGATCACGATGGACACAAAGGCGACGGCGACGGTGATGATGACCGGCGCCAGGCCGCGCGCGATGGCGGAAAGCGGCGCGATGCCAAAGCTCATGAGCCACGTGGCAAGCGGGTCGGACAGGCTCGTCGAGGCGACGGCGGACGAGGCAAAGCCCACGAGCGTGATGGCGACCTGGATGGTGGCGAGCAGCTGATCGGAATCGGCGGCCAGCTTAATGGCGCGCTCGGCGCGTTTGTCGCCTTCCTCGGCCTCGTGCTCCAGCACAGCGCGCTTTGCCGTGGTGAGCGCCATCTCGGACATAGAGAAGTAGCCGTTGATGAGGGTCAAAACGAGGGTGGTGATAAGGGAGATGGTTATGTCCATCGGGAGTTTCTCGAACCTCCAAGATTCGGGACGTTAGGGTAAAACGTTGGTGGCGGATACGGCAATTGCGCCGGCACCCAAACGAGGACGCGGGCGCGCAGGCATGGTCGCTAGATTACGAAGAGGATCACCGCCATGAACTGGAAGATGCTGCCGGCGAGCACCCACAGGTGAAACACGCTGTGCAGATAACGTACGTTTTTGGCGATATAGAACGGCACGCCCGCGGTGTAGCACACGCCGCCGACGGCGAGCAGGGCAAGTGCCACGGGGTTGAGCAGCATCACAAGTTCGGGCAGCTTAAAGACAACGAGCCAGCCCATCAGCAGGTAGACCAGGCCGCTTACCCAGTGCGGTTGACGCTCACGCATAAAGCACTCGAGGGCGATGCCGATAATGGCGATGGCCCATACGGCAAAGAACAGCGCAGGACCGCCGTCGTTTGCGAGCGTGATGAGGCAAAACGGCGTATAGCTGCCGGCTATGAGCAGGTAGATGCAGCTGTGGTCGATGATGCGAAACACGCGCTTGGCGCGCGCGGGTTGAATCGCGTGGTAGAGCGTGGAGGCCAGATATTCGAGAATAATGCTGACGCCATAGGCAATCGCCGCGGCCATGTGGGCCGGGCCTCCGCCGCGCAGGGCAGCGAATACGATCAGGAGCACCAGGCCCGCGATACCCAGCAGGCAGCCGACACCATGGGTGACGGAGTTCATGATCTCCTCGCCCACCGTGTAGTGTGGAACGGCCGCGGTCTTGGGTCGCGGCTTAGAACTGTCGCTCGAATCGGACATGCCGGTTACATCCTCCAACGTAAAGAGTTCTCAACACTATATCAAAGCGTCTAGGTACGTGCGAAATTTGCACCATACGTGACCCTTTGTTTACCCATTCTTTGTCTGTTGACGCATCAACGGCGAACGTCCATAATGCGCTTGCATTAAATGTTGATGTATTAACATCTTATAGGAGAATACCGCATGGCTCAAAACGCACGTTCCCATCGAAAGCTCAAGATAGCCGGCATCGTTGCACTGGTGGTTGTCGTTGCGCTGCTCGGATTTGCCGGCAACTTTCTGTTTGACTTCGCGCTGAATCCCCAAGCGCCGTACACCATGAAGATGATGCAGGATAGCAAGAACGACAAAGACGGTGAGCAGCCGGATGCCGAGGAAACCGAGGCGCGGGCGTGGTTTAAAGAGAATCGCGAGAGCAGCAGCCTCACCGCAGATGACGGAACCGAGCTCGCCGCTTGGTATTTTGCCGCCTCGGAGAACACCCACGATTACGCCGTTTGCCTGCATGGATATACCAATGAGCCCATCGGCATGGCCCGATACGCCAAGCGCTTCCACGACCGCGGCATGAACGTGCTCGCGCCTGCCGCCCGCGCCCACGAGCGCTCCGGCGGCGACTATATCGGCATGGGCTGGCCCGAGCGCCTCGACATCGTTGCATGGATTGGGCGGATCGTTCAGGCTGACCCCGAGGCGCGCATCCTGGTCTTTGGCGAGTCGATGGGTGCAGCAACCGCCATGAACGTCGCAGGGGAATCTCTGCCCGCAAATGTAAAATGCATTATCGAGGACTGCGGCTATACGAGTGTTTGGGACGAGTTTTCTCTGCAGCTCAAGGACGTGTTCGGCCTGCCCAGCTTTCCCTTGCTCGATGTAGCAAACTTGGTGTGCAACGTGCGCGCGGGCTACGACTTTCATAAGGCGAGCAGTGTGGAGCAACTCAAACACGCGACGGTTCCCATGCTGTTTATCCACGGCGACCAGGACACCTTTGTGCCGTACGACATGCTCGACCAAAACTACGACGCGTGCGCCAGCAAGGTCAAGCAAAAGCTCACCATCCATGGCGCCGCCCACGCCAAGAGTGCGCAAGTTGACCCCGAGCTCTACTGGAACACGGTCGATGACTTCCTCGACGAGTATTTTTAGGCAAAAAGCAACGTCTGGGGTTTTGTTGCCAAAAAAACGTCGTGTGCTCGGCGGTCTCGAAATTTGCCGCATACTTCCGGAAAGCCGCCCGCGAGAACTGTGCTCGCGGGCGGCCTTTGCTAACGTTGCGCTACAAAAGCGCTTGATATGTCCAATAGATAGGTGCTATTTGACCTCGATGAGCTCGTACTCGCTCGTGCCTAGGCCGATCTTCTCGGCATGCGCAATGCAGGTGCGCCAGTCGGTGTCGGGATGCGTGATGCAGAAGGGGTCCTTGGCCTGCTCGCCCTCCAGATGCTCGTGGTTATGCTCCATCTTGGCCGCGCTATCGGTGAGCTCGGTGTTGGGCAGCGGCTCGGATGCCATGACGGCATCGGCGCAGGCCTGGTCGATGGCGACCGGGTCGAAGCTCGCGAACATGCCGATATCGTTGACGATAGGCGTGTCGTTTTCGGGATGGCAATCGCAGTTGGGGCTAATGTCCATGGCGAGCGAAATGTGGAAGCTCGGGCGGCCGTCGACGACGGCCTTGGTGTACTCGGCGATCTTGCAGTTGAGCACGTCGGCCGCGGCGTCATGGCCGGGCTTGATGGCGTCCTGGTTGCACACGCCGATGCAGCGGCCGCAGCCCACGCAGCGATCATGGTCGATAGCGGCAACGTGAACCGTACGGGTGTTGCCGTTGGCGAGCTCGCGCTCACGGGTGTCGTCAAACGAGATAGCGCCGTGCGCACAGACCTTTTCGCAGGCACGGCAGCCAATACAGTGCTCGGTCGCGACGTTTGGCTTGCCGGCGGCATGCTGCTCCATCTTGCCGGCGCGGCTGCCGCCGCCCATGCCCAGGTTCTTCATGGCGCCGCCAAAGCCGGCCTGCTCATGGCCTTTAAAGTGCGTGAGGCTGATCACAATATCGGCATCCATGAGTGCCCGACCGATCTTGGCCTCGCGCACGTACTCGCCGCCCTCGACCGGGATGAGCGCCTCGTCGGTACCCTTGAGGCCGTCGGCGATGATGATCTGGCAACCCGTGGCATACGGGGTAAAGCCGTTCTGATAGGCGGTATCGATGTGCTCGAGCGCGTTTTTGCGGCTACCGACATAGAGCGTGTTGCAGTCGGTGAGGAAGGGCTTGCCACCCAGCTCCTTCACGACATCCGCGACGGCGCGGGCGTAGTTGGGACGCAAAAAGCTCAGGTTGCCCAGCTCGCCAAAGTGAATCTTGATGGCGACGAACTTGTTCTCAAAGTCGATCTGCTCGATACCGGCGTGACGTATGAGGCGCTTGAGCTTGTCGAGCTGGCTCTCGCGAGCATGCGTGCGCAGGTTGGTGAAGTACACCTTAGCGGGTGCTGCGGGTGCAGTTGCGGTCATAGATCTATCCCCTCGGTCTATATGGCGTTACAGACATAGAGGATGGTACCAGTTAAAGTAGAGTTAAAGTCAAGTACGGCACCTAGTCATTGGGGACGTTCTCAAACGACTACTCTTGGACTTTAAGGGCTTCGGCCAGGCTCACGCGCTTGATAGAGCGCGTGTGTAGCAGCGCCACGACCAGATAGGTTGCAAAGCCGATTCCTGCGCACGCCGCCATGGACCACCAGGGCACATAAATCTCGATATTGCCGTTGTAGGCGAGCAGCATCGAGCGGAAGATGGCCGTGAGCGAGCCAATAATGACCGGCAGGCTCAGCACGAGCGACGCCACCACGCACAGCGTGATCGAGCGGATGTACAGATGCGAGATCTCGCTATCGCGATAGCCAAAGACTTTCATGTAGCTGATCGAACGGGCGCTGTGGTCGATCACAGCCTTGGTCAGTAGGTACATAAACAGCAGGAAGATAAACACCGCGAGCCCGACCATCATGCCGATCATTTTGCTCATCATGCCGATGAACTGGTCGCCCACGGCGCGCATGTCGTCGGGCGTGGTGTCGCCGGCAAAGTAACGAGCATCGAGGTCGAGCTTCTCATCGCTCGCATAGCCGTTGAAGTACGCGGCGTCGTTGCCGAACAGCTCGTTAAAGTCGTCGATACTCATATAGATATTCATGTCCGACTTGGAGCCCCAGGTACAGTCCTTGCCCGCGTACTCAAGGGAATAATGCTCGCCCTCGTACTTGTCGTCGAGCGTGACCTTCTGGCCCTCGCTCCAGCCAAACTTGTCGAGCAAGCCACCGCCAAAGACGACGCGTCCGTCGCCGACGTTGAGGTCTTTCCAGTAGCGCGAATCGGGCGAGATGCCGTAGATGGAAATCGTCTCCTCGCCATTTTCGTCGCCGCGGTCGTATTGCAGCTGGTAGACGGCGTATTTCTCGGCCTGAGCGATTGCGCCCGTACCGTTGTCGGTCGTATTGACCGGGTGGATATCGTCGCTGTCAGCGTCAATCTTAGAGGCCTTGTCGATTAGGTCGATAGCCTCGTCGCGGTTGCAGCCGAGGGCATCGGCAAGATCGTCAAGGCGCGCGTAGAGCGCATCCTTCTTGTCCTGGACCTTGGCAAGCGCGTCCTGCGCCGCGGCCAGGCTCTCGGCAGACGGAGATGCGGTCGCAGCATCGGCTGCCGCCTGCGCCGCATCGGCCGCGTCGTCGAGTTCGTCATCGGCATCTTGGGCGGCGGTGAGGAGTGCGCCGTCAACCGATTGCAAGCGCTCGAGTGCTGACCACTGCTCGCGCTCCTCGGCAGTACCCTCAAGCTCTAGCGGAGCCTTGAGTGTGTACTGATGCTCGGCGACCAGGCTCGTCTCCAGGTTGTCCGCATAGTGCGTCATCGTGGGCAGAATCGCCAGGCCAAAGAGCAGTAGCAGCGACGCAAACGCGATGCCCACGAAGAGCGTGGCGAAGTTGCCCAGATTGCGCAGGAAGACACGCAGACGGAAGCGGGAAACAAAACCCATGCGCTCCGGCAGTTGCATACCACGCTTGGTACCCGACTTGTCGCTCGCCTCGTGACGAAGGAACTGCAACGGCGTCTTGCCCATTTTGCGAAGCAGACCCACCAGCGTGATGAGGATGAGCGCGGCGGCGGGAACCACGGCGCACTTCACAAAGATCTCCCAGCTCCAGTACACCTGGAAGGGCGGCAGGCTGTACGAACCGTAATAGAGGCTGCGCATGGGCTCGGTAAAGAACACAAC
>URNU01000044.1 GCA_900549275.1 uncultured Collinsella sp.
ATCAAAGCAGGCTTTTTGGAGACGATGTACGGCCACGAGGCCATGGTCGAATCGGCTCGACTCAAGCTGCAGCTCGACCCTGCCGGGCAGCTCGGCCGCGGCAACCTATTTTCGGAGAAGCTCTTGGATGAACTCGTCCAGAAAGGGGGCGCGTGAAGATGAGCGAATTCCATATGGTAGTGTGCGTCAAGGCGGTGCCGGGAAGCACTGAGGTCAAGATGGACCCCAAAACCAATACCATCGTGCGTGATGGCAGGCAGGCGGTCATTAATCCCTTCGATGCAAGTGCCCTCGAATGCGCGCTGGCGCTCAAGGACGACTTTATCGGCTTTGGTATGGATGTACGCGTGACGGTGGTGTCGATGGGTATCCCTGCAACCGAATCGCTGCTGCGCGACTGCATTGCCCGCGGCGCCGATGACGCGCTGCTGCTGACCGATCGCGCCTTTGCGGGCGCGGACACGTTGGCGACCACCTATGCTCTCAAATGCGGCATAGAGGCGCTCGATGAGGACTTCGACCTGCTCATCTGCGGCAAGATGGCGGTGGATGGCGATACTGCCCAGATTGGCCCCGAGCTGGCCGGCGCCTTCGAGATTCCCTGTGTAACCGATGTGAGCTGCGTGCAGAGCACGGGCTTTACGACGTGCGGCTCGCTGGCGCTTGTCCACGGCTGTGACGCCGGCGAGGAGACGGTCTATCTGGAGATGCCGTGCGCGATGACGACCGCCAAGGAGATTGGCCAGCTGCGCATGCCGAGCATCGCCGGCATTCGCGCGGCCGAAGATGCGGATGTGCGGGTGGTCTGTGCTGCCGATGTACATGCCGACCCTTCGCGTTGCGGCCTTACCGGATCGCCGACGCAGGTCGTGCGCTCGTTTGTGCCCGACCGCGATCAAACGTGCGAGGCCATCGAGGGCACGCCGGTCGAGCAGGCGGCAAAGCTTGCCAAGATTATCGAGGGGATGGCATAGATGAGCGGACTGATAATCGATAGCGAGGCATGTGTTGGCTGTGGCCGCTGCGTTCGCGCCTGTGCCTCGGGTGGCATTGTGGTGGAGGGCGAGCGCCCCAACCGCTGCGCCCATGTGACCGACGGCTGTATCTTGTGCGGCGGGTGCGTCGACGCTTGCCCCGTCAATGCCATTTCAATCGAGCGCAACGAGGCCGCCGGCGCGGTTGACCTCAATGCGTATCGAGACATATGGGTATTCGTGCAGACCGACGAGCGCGATGTCGTGGCTCCGGTGGCCTACGAGCTCATGGGTAAGGGGCGCGAGCTTGCCGATGCCCGCGGTTGCCGTCTGGTGGCATTGGTCGGCATGGGCCCCGAGGGCTCGCTTAAGGACCTGGAGCATCTGGTCTGCGCCGGCGCCGACGAGGTCGTGGTCTGCCGCGACGAGCGACTGCGCCAAAACGATGCGGAGGTCTATGCTCGCTTGATTTGCGATTTGGTGGCCGAGCACAGGCCCGAGGCCATTCTGTACGGCGCGACCGCTTTTGGCCGTGAGCTGGCGCCAGGTGTGGCCGTTCGCTTGCAGACGGGCCTGACGGCCGACTGCACGGTGCTTTCGATGGATACGGAGACGGGTCTGCTGCAGCAGACACGCCCGGCGTTTGGCGGCAACTTGATGGCCACCATTATCTGCCCCAATCATCGTCCCCAGATGGCAACGGTGCGTCCCGGCATCTTTGGGGCGCCCGAGTTTGATTACAGCCGTTCTGGCACGATTACCCAGGTATCGCTGGCGGATGATGTTAAGGCCCGCGTCGAGATCTCGATTCCCGCCGAGGAGTGGGGGCAGCAGGCATCAATTGCCGATGCCGAGCGCCTGGTCGTGGTGGGCCGTGGTATTGGCTCCAAGAAGAATCTGCCTCTGATGCGAAAACTCGCCGATGCGCTGGGTGCCGAGCTTGGTTGCACGCGTCCCGTCGTGGAGGCGGGTTGGCTGGAGTACCGCCACCAGATCGGCCAGACCGGCGTGTCGGTTTCGCCTAAGCTTCTCGTGAGCATTGGCGTTTCGGGTGCTATCCAGCACCTAGCCGGCATCGGCGGCGCGGAGTGCATCATCGCCGTCAACGAGGACCCGGATGCTCCCATCTTTGGCGCTGCGCAGTACAAAGTCGTCGGCGACGCCGTCGAAGTCGTCGAAGAGCTTCTGGCCCAGCTCGGGCGCTAGGCGCCGGCCAGCCAGGCTCGTATCTCTTTCTTTAGGCGTTCCCAGGTCGCTTGCGTGGCGGGATCGGTAAAGGGGCGCACAATGCCAAAGGGTACGTCGAGCAGGCGGTAGATATCGCCCTGCTCGCGCGCCAGCGCGCGGCTTGCCGGATAGACGAGCTCAAACATAAAGCAGATAAGCCCCACCAAGTAGTCCGCGGGCTCATCGCGCTCATCGCGCGTGACGCAGCGGTGCTCGTCAAAGGCGGCCAGCGTTGGTACCGAGAAGTGGCTGGCAAGAAACGCGTCCTCATTCACTTTGAGGATGGTGTCGACGGTACTGTCGGCGATGGTGCGCATGATGTCGATCTTGTCGCCATCGCGCACAATATCGCAGAAGCGCCGCGTGCGCTCGTCGAGCTGCGCGGGCAGACGGAAATCGCTGTGATAGGCAATGCTCGCTCGAATGAGTTCGTCTTCTACCGGATCGTCGATAAAGTCGCGGATACTTGTTACCGCGGGCGCATCTGCAGGTGTTTCGCCAAAGAGGACCTCGACGCCCAACGCCGCATGGCTCACGCTTTCGGCATCATTAAACGTATCCCAGCGTCGCAGCTGCTCAAAGCGGCCCATATCGTGCAACAGCCCACAAAGCCACGCCAGGTCAATGTCCTGCGGTGACCAGCCCTGTTCGCGTGCCACGGCATCGCATGCCTCGGCAACGTGGTACGTATGCTCGATTTTGAGCGCGATACGCGGATTGGCGGCATCGTAGGCATCGGTGTAGGTCTTGAAGGCCGCGGCAGCCCGCGTTCGATCGATAGCTGTCATAATGACTTCCTAAAAAGTTGTGTCTTTCTGTGTCTTTCGATCCGGGGGCAATTGTAGGTGAACTCGGTTACCATCGGGCGATGATTCTGCCGCGTCGTTGAATGCGGCTCGGAAATCTTGTCGGGACGAGGAATGCTATGGTGCTCAAAATCGTTAAAACCGTCTGGCCGGTGATGCTTACCTATGTTGCGATAGCCGCGCCGTGCGGAATGATTATGGCGCAGACGGGAATGGAACCCTGGATGGTTTTTGCCCTGAGCAGCACGTTCGTGACGGGCAGCGGGCAGTTTATGATCTGCAATCTGTGGCTGGCAGGTGTGCCTGCAGCATCGATCGTCGCGAGCGTCGCCGCAATCTCCTCGCGCTTTGCGCTTTACTCGGCATCGATCGCACCGCATTTGAGGGGCGCTTCGAAGCGTCAGACGCTGGCTGTTGCCGCGACACTTACCGAGGAGGCATACGGCATTTCGCTTGCCAAGTTGGTTAAAGGGGAGGATTGGGGTCCGCTCGAGTCCTTTGTGCTCAACGTGATCCTCATCGCAACATGGGGCGTTTCGTGTACGACGGGCGCCATCGTCGGCGCCGTTGTCGATGTTCCCACCGCTATTGCGGGTTTTGTCTGCACATCGCTCTTTATCTGCCTGCTCTTTTCGCAGAGGTTGTCGCGCGGCAATGTCGTAGCTGCCAGTTTGGCTGCGGTGTCCGTCGCCATATGCAAGTTCTTGGGGTGGACGAATATCGCCGTGCCGGCAAGCGTGCTCGTCGGCGTTGTCGCGGCGCTCGCGTGCGATGCTCTCGCCGAAGGAAGGGGTGCTCGCGATGCCCGTGAATGAGTTTTTGGTCCTGTGGCTGTCGTCGTGGGCGGCCATCGCATTTTTCCGCATTGCCCCGGCGTTCGCCTTGCGCGGGAGAACGCTGTCGCCCCGCGTTACCGAGGCCTTGGGTTATATTCCGCCCGCCGCCTTCGCGGCACTGGTTGCTAACGATTTGATAAGCCCTGGCGCTTTTGACGCCGGCTTGTGGCAGGGCTTGATTCCCTGGATCGCGGCTGCCGGCGTCGTGGCGGTGGCAATCAAGACAAAGTCGATGCTATGGTGCTGTGTCTCGGGCATCGTGCTCTATATCGTTTTGAGCCTCGTATAAGAGCAGGATGCGTTATCGTCCCGGCCTAACGAATCCAATTTCCCACCGAGGCGGTCTGCTTCTTCTGATACCATGGTCAAACTTTACTGTAGTAAAGCATGACGTGGGCTTTTGTTCCGCGTCAGCGGAAATGGGGGTTTCATGGCACAGGAAGCGAACGCCAACGAGCAAAAGAAATTCAAAGTACCGCGCATTCCGGGTGACATCATGATCTACCCGATGATCGTCGGCCTTTTGCTCAATACCTTCTGCCCGCAGGTTTTCGAGATCGGCGGCTTCTTTACGGCTGCCTGCCGCGGCGGCTCCAACACCATCGTTGCCGCGATCTTGCTGTTTGTGGGCGCCGGCATCAGCTTTAAGTCCACGCCGGGTGCTATCAAGACCGGCATCGTCGTGCTGATTCCTAAGCTTGCGGTGGCAGCCGCGCTGGGTCTGGGCGTTGCGTATTTCTTTAACGACAACCTTTTGGGCCTGAGCTCGGTTTCCATCATCGGCGGCATTACGTTTTGCAACATGGCGCTCTACACGGGTATCATGGGCGAGTTCGGCGACGAATCCGAGCAGGGCGCCGTGGGTATCCTTTTCTTTACGGCCGGCCCCGCCGTCACCATGATCATCCTGGGCGTTTCGGGTCTCGCCAACATCCCTGTCGGTACCATCATCGGCTCCATTTTGCCGCTCGTTATCGGCATGGTTCTGGGCAACCTCTTCCCGTTCATCAAGAACCTGCTGGTTCCCGGCGCCAATCCTGCGATCGCCGCCATCGGATTTCAGCTTGGTGCGTCCATGAGCCTGTCGAGCTTTATCACCGGCGGTATTTCCGGCATCTTGCTGGGCCTTTTCACGCTGTTTGTCGTCGGCCCTATCACCTTTGCGTTCGAGCGCCTGTGCGGCGGCAATGGCAAGGCAGCCGTGGCTTGCTCTACTATTGCTGGCACGGCCATGACCACACCGGTTGCTCTCGCCGAAGTCGCACCGCGCTACGCCGAACTTGCGCCCACTGCGTACGCCCAGATCGCCACCGCCGTTATCATCACGGCGATCATGGCTCCGATTCTGACCGGCTGGGTCGACAAGAAGTTCTGTCAGGGTAAGGAAGACCTGTCGCCTGCTGGCGTCGAGGCCATCGAGGAGGCTGTCGCAACCGATATCGACGGTGAGTAACGTCCGTTACCGATAATTGATTCCGGCGTGCAACTCGCGCCGTTTGAGCGCCCGAACGAGAGCTGTCTTGCAGTGACGTTCGGGCGCTCTGCTATTATTCCCCTTACCCCTGCGGGTAGGGGTGTTTGTTGCCCAGATTCGAATTGGCCGATTCAGACCACTTGGATATTGAGGGGATGGCGGTTAGTGGTTAAGGCACTCAAGATTGAGATATTCGTGCTATGCATGATTGTTCTTATCGGGCTCGCCGTGCGAAGTCGTCGCTCCTTGTTCTCGAGCACCCAGCAGCTATTGTTTAGCATGCTTGGCTACACCTCTGCCGCGTACATATTATTCGATATGATCTGGACGCTTTCGGACGGTGTGGACGGCACGTTGGGCATTGCTGCCAACTGGATTTCTAACGCGGTTTCGTTTTCGCTCTTTGCCGTCGCGTGTCTCATTTGGTTTATCTATTCCGAGACGGTGCAGGGTTCTCGCCTTTTGACCTCGCGCTATAGGGTGGTGCTTGTAGCGTTGCCTACGGCTCTGGTGGTCGTGCTGGCGTTTACCAGTTACTGGACGCACGCCCTGTTCTATATCGATTCGCAGGGTGTGTATCGTCGCGGCTTTGCCTATATGATCCAGCCCATCGTCAGCTACTGTTACGTCATTCATACGTCCCTGCATGCGTTTGTGCAATCTCGCAGGGTCGAGAGTCTGCAGACGAAGGCCATCTATCGAACCTTGGCATTTTTCGCCATTCCGGCCCTGGTGGGCGGTACCTTTCAGGTCGTATACTCGGTGCCCGGCCTTTGTGTCGGCATAATGATTAGCATGTTGCTGCTCTATATCATCTACCAGGAGCAGCTCATCTCGACCGACCCGTTGACTGGCCTCAACAATCGCAACCGTTTTGAGACCTATATGCTGTCGCTCTTCTCAAATGTTGATCAGGCCGAAGATGTATATCTGCTTATGATGGACGCTGACGGCTTTAAGCAGATTAACGATCGCTATGGACATGTTGAGGGCGACCATGCGCTTCAGGTCATCTCCGCTGCGCTCAAAGAAGTCTGCTCGGCGTCTAGTGGCTTTATCGCACGTTATGGCGGCGATGAGTTCGTGGCGCTTCAAAAGGCGACGGCGGAGCAGGATATCATGCATCTGTGCACGACAATCAACGACGAGCTCGCGCGCGCCGAGGTTCCGTATCTGTTGCGGATGTCCATCGGCTACGCACGTGTTGGTGATGGCGTTGATACCTGGCAAGACTTGCTTCGCACTGCCGACGCGGAGCTCTACCGCGTCAAGGCCGAGAAAAAGAAAGCCGGCGTCCAGATTCGCTAGAAAAAAGGGGCGCACGACCGTTGTGATAGTCGTGCGCCCCTTTTGCGTTTGCAGGGGCCTCTGGCCATAATGCCCAGGCGCGTTGCGGCAAGACGGGCGTCTGCCGCCGCGACTCGGTACGAAATCTACGAGAACCAGTGCACCCCATTAAGCTAAAGTGTGCGAACACCCTCCCTAAAAAGGTGAGCTCGCTAGGCCTTTTTGGGCCTGTTGACGATGATGATGCCGCTGCAGACCAAGAGCAGGGCAACAAGTACGGTAACGGGGCTCGTGCCAGCGCCCTCGCCGAGCAGCAGTGCGCTCAACAGCACGCCAAAGACCGGGTTCATAAAGCCAAAGACCGACACGCGGCTGACGGGGTTGACGGCGAGCAGGCGGGACCACAGCGAGTACGCGACGGCGGAAATGAGTGCCATATAAATGATGAGCGCGATGGCGGGGGCGATTTCGGTGGGGGACAACGTGCCGCCCATCAAAAACCCGATGGCGGTAAGGACCACGCCACCGACTAAAAACTGCCAGCCGGCGAGCAAGACGCCGTCATGCTCGCGCGAGAAGATGCCAATGAGGCAGGTCGACAGGGCGCCCGCAACAGTGGAAGCCAAGATAAATCCCTCGCCGTCGAGCGTAAAGCCAAAGGTGCCATCCGCGCCCGAAAGGTTGACGAGCGCGACGCCGGCAAAGCCCAGCACACAGCCAAGCACCTTGGGCGTATTGAGCCTCTCGGTGTGAAATGCCAAGGCGGCAAAGAGGATTGCGAGGAAGTTGGCGCTGGCCTCGATGATGGAACTCGACATGGCGCTGGCGCGCGAGAGTCCTAGGTAGAAAAAGAAGTACTGCCCGATAGTCTGGAAGAGTGACAAGACAAAGATGGGCTTGATGTCACGAGCCTGCGGAATGAGGGGGCGGCGTTGGGCCGCACTCATCCCAACGATAACCAGGGCGCCGGCAAGCGTGAAGCGCAAGCCCGCAAAGAGCAGCTGTGAGGCGCTATCGTGCGCGGGGATGCCAAAGAGCCCGTAACCGATCTTGATGCAGGGGAAAGCCGACCCCCAGAGCGCACAGCAGACGAGGCAGCCCAGGATGAGTCCGGGTAGGGTGGCGAGATACGGCTTGCGGCTTTCCATGATGTCCTTCCTGTATGCGCGAAGCAAAAAAGAACCCGCCACCGGGCGTGCCGGTGGCGGGTGTTGTTACCCGAGGGGATTGTACCCGATGGGAAAGGTTTAGGCGAAGTAGGCTACGCCGCTCTCAAAGATCGGCATGAACTTATCGCCGGGGACATGCTCGGGCACGTTGCGGTACAGGTTGTCGCCGCGGCGCTCGGCATGGCCCATCTTGCCCAGGACGCGGCCGTCGGGGCTCGTGATGCCCTCGATGGCGAGTGCGGAGCCATTGGGGTTGACAGAGAGATCCATGCTGGGCTTGCCGTCCTCGTCCACGTACTGCGTGGCGACCTGGCCGTTGGCGATGAGCTGGGCAAGCACTTCATCGTTGGCGACAAAGCGGCCCTCGCCGTGGCTGATGGCGACGGTGTAGGGGTCGTCCAGGCTGCACTGCGACAGCCAGGGGGACAGGTTGGACGAGATACGGGTGCGCACCAGACGGCTCTGGTGGCGACCGATGGTGTTGAACGTCAACGTGGGCGCATCGGGCGTGGCGTCGACGATGTCGCCGTAGGGCGCCAGGCCGAGCTTGACCAGGGCCTGGAAGCCGTTGCAGATGCCCAGCATCAGGCCGTCGCGGGCCTTGAGCAGGTCA
>URNU01000045.1 GCA_900549275.1 uncultured Collinsella sp.
ACTACGGCCCTGCGCACGATATCCACGAGGAGCAGGGAAAGCGCGAGGCAAAGGCTCATAAGGATTCCGAGCAAAATTCGTGTAGCGAGATTTCGGGCAGGGGATAGACGTACATCGAGACAGGCAGGCAGTGCAATAAAAGAGCGTGGGCAAGACGATCTTCTTTAACCGCGCAAACATGGATATGTTGCGTGCGGCTTTGGGCTGCATGACTTCCGTTCGTATTGGTTTACCTCTGCGGGCTCCATAGATTATATAAACGCCCGCGGGCGGGACGACCCTTTGATACCATTAACGGCAGGTATTTCCTAAGGAGCACATTTGTCTACTAATTCCTCTGGCAGCCCTGTCCTGTCGCTGCTTATTCCCATCTACAACGTTGAGCGCTACCTGCGCGAGTGCCTCGATTCCGCCGTGGCGCAGACGCTCGAGGACATCGAAATCATCTGCATTAACGACGGCTCTACCGACAACTCTCCGGCGATAATCTGCGAGTATATGCAGCGCGACGCGCGTGTGAAGATGATCGATAAGGCCAACAGCGGCTACGGTGACTCGATGAACCGCGGCCTGGAGATGGCGCGCGGCAAGTACGTGGGCATTCTTGAGTCCGATGACTTTATGGCGCCCGATGCGCTGGAGAAGCTCGTGACGGCGGCCGAGCGCAATGGCGCCGACTTTGCGAAGGCGAACTTTGACTTCTACTGGTCTAAGCCTGAGGAGCGCCGCTCGCTGCACGAGATGTTTAAGACAAGGGACTGCGGCAAGTCGGTACACCCGAGCGACACGACGCAGTTCTTTAAGCAAAAGCCGTCGATTTGGTCGGCCGTGTACCGCCGTGATTTTCTCGAGCGCAACGGCATCAAGTTCCTGCCGACTCCGGGAGCATCCTTTCAGGACACGTCGTTTGCCTTTAAGGTGATTGCCTGCGCTGACAAGGCCGTTTACCTGCACGATGCTGTGCTTTCGTATCGTCAGGACAACGAGAGCTCCTCGGTCAATTCTTCGGCCAAGGTCTTTTGCGTCAATACCGAGTATGCCGAGATCGAGCGCTGGATCCGAGAAGATTATGCTCGCGATCACGCAAGCGATGACGTCGCCCGCATGCTCAAGTTCAATCAGCTCATTAAATACGATTCGTATATGTGGAACTATGTGCGCTTGGCGCCTAAGTTCTATAAGGAGTTCCTGGTGCAGATGGCCAAGGAGTTCCAAGCGGCCTTGGACGCCGGGGAGTTTTCGCTGGACGATCTTAAGCCTTGGAAGCGCGCGAATCTCGCTGCCATCCTCAAAGATCCAGAGGGCTGGGTTGACGAGCATCCGCACTTTGCAACGGATGGCGCCTTGGGGCGCGCTAAGTATTACGCTTCGGTTGGAGGCCCTGGTGTGGTCGCCGCCTTCCTCATCGAATCGTTGAGGGGGTAGGTCGGTATGGGAGAGGCCACGAGCCCCAAAGCGACCATTGTCGTTCCCGTATACAACTCCGCGCGCTCCATTCAGAGATGCCTCGACTCGCTGCTGGCGCAGTCCGAGCGCTCGATTCAGGTTGTCTGTGTCAACGACGGTTCGGCTGACGATTCGCTGGGCGTCTTGTGTCAAATTGCGCAGGCCGACGACCGTGTTCTGGTGATTGACCAGGAAAACGCGGGCGTTTCGTGCGCTCGTAATGCCGGAATCGATGCCGCCAAGGGCGAGGTGGTTTTCTTTGTAGACGCCGACGATTACATCGACGCCCAGACGGTCGAGTGCGTGCTGCATGCCATGGAGTCTGCAGATGCCGAGGTCGCCGTTTTTGGCGGCGTTTGCGAGCCGTCCGGCGCCGCACCCAAACGCGTCCAGCAACTCATGAGCCCCAAGGCGGGCACTTTTTGCGCCCGTGATTCCCAGTTGCTGTTCCACGCAAACGCACAGCCCTATGCGTGCCGCGTGGCTTTTTCGCGCGAGCTGCTCAATCGCAAAGGCATACGCTTTGCCCCCGGCTTGGCCTTGGGCGAGGACGTTGTGTTCCAGTTCGCAGCTTACGCGTTGGCCTCAAAGACCGTTGTCATGCCGGACAGGTTCTACCACTACGTGATGGAGAGCGAATCGGCGACGCACGAGTTCAACAGTGCCGAGGCCCGCACCAAAAAGCTCGACGCCCATATGAGGATGCTCGAGGAAGTTTTGGAGGATTGGGCGGCCTACGGTCTTTTGGACCTGTGCCCCGGAGAGTTGATCACCTGGTTCTTGGACCTTATCGTGTTTGATTTGGCGCGCTTGGATGCCGATGGTTTCCGTCGCGTGGCCGGTCGCGTCAATATGGATTTCACGACGTTCTTGGGAACGGAGTGGGCGGATATGCCTGCTAAAGGTGCCGTTTGCCGTGTTGCCCATAAGCTCGTTGCGGCGACCTCGTGCGTTTCGATGGCAGACGCCACGCTGTTCTATCTTTCGACCCGCGGTCTTAAGGCCTGCCTGGAACGCTTTATCTAATTCTGGGTGGTGCTGCGCGCCGTTTCTTCGCTGCTAAAATAACCCTGTTACACGCTATTCAACAGGAGGTTCTCTTGCAGAACTCTGATACCCCTAAAGTTTCGCTGCTTGTTCCCATCTGCAATGTTGAGTGCTACCTGCGCGAGTGCCTCGATTCAGCCATTGCTCAGACGCTCAAGGACATTGAGATCATCTGCATCAACGATGGCTCTACCGATAGCTCGCCGGATATCATTCGCAAGTACATGGAGCGCGATGCGCGCGTCAAGATGATTGACAAGGTCAACAGCGGCTACGGAGACTCGATGAACCGCGGCCTGGAGATGGCGCGTGGCGAGTACGTGGGCATTTTGGAGTCCGATGACTTTATGTTCGAGGATTCGCTTCAAAAGTTGGTTGCCAAGGCCGACGCCGAGCATGCCGATGTCGTTAAGGGCGACTTTTACCTGTACTGGTCAGCGCCCAGCGAGCGCCGCGAGCTGTTTGGAATTATCGACGAGCATATGACGGGCGCCGCGTATCGCCCCGTCGATCGCCCGGGCATTTTCTACCGCAAGCCTTCCATTTGGTCGGCCATCTATCGACGGACGTTCCTTAACGACAATCAGATTCGGTTCCTTCCTACGCCGGGTGCCTCGTATCAGGATGCGGGTTTTAACTTTAAGGTCTGGGCATGCGCCGAGCGCGCTGCGTTTATTGCCGACCCGATTTTGTGCTATCGCCAAGACAACGAGAAGAGTTCTGTTAACTCGCCTAACAAGGTATTTTGTGTTTGCGACGAATATGCCGAGATGCAGCGCTTTTTGGATGAACGCCCCGAGCTTAAAACTCGGCTTCAGGGCATTTTAATGCGCATGAAGGTCGATACGTACCGCTGGAATGATGAGCGCCTGGTCGATGGGTTGCGCGAGCAGTTTTGGGAGAAAGCATCTCCCGAGCTCAAGGCCGATTGGGATGCCGGTCGCTTTGACCTGTCGCTCTTCGACCCGCGCGGCGAGACCGACTTGCGTTTGATGGTCAAATCGCCCCGTGCCTATATCGATTCGCGCTTTGACTTTAAAAAGCCGGGCAAGCTCAATACGTTTAAACACTACTTTAAGATCGGCGGCCTGCCGCTGGTCTGGCGCGTGCTGACGTATCAGCGCACCTACGGCGATAACCCGCATCCCGACGACGTGCCGGCGGCACAGTAGGAGCGCGTGATTATGGCTACCCCTAAGATTTCCGTCGTCGTTCCCATCTACAAGGTGGAGGAGTGCCTGGCATGGTGCCTGGACTCCCTACTCGCGCAGGATATGCCCGATTGGGAAGGTGTGCTGGTCAACGATGGCTCGCCGGATGGTTCGCGCGATATTGCAGCTGCCTATTGCGAAAAGGATTCGCGCTTTAAGCTGGTCGATAAGTCCAACGGTGGTCTGTCGAGCGCCCGCAATGCAGGTATCGCTGCGTCCTCGGCTCCTATCGTCGCGTTCTTGGATTCTGACGACCGCTTTACGCCCGATGCGTGCCGTGTAATTGTCGATGCCTTTGAGCGTGAGGATTGCGACGTTTTGACCTTTGGCGCGAATCCGTATCCGCTGGAGGCGGGGTATCCGTGGCTTAACTACGTGTTGAGCCCGCGCGACGTTTCGTTTGAGGGCTATAGCTCCGACCTGCTGTTTAGGGAAGCGTCTCGCCCCTTTGCATGGCGCACCGCTTGCAAGCGCGCTTTTTTGCTGGGCAACGGGATCGTGTTCGATGAAACCGTTAAGTATGGCGAGGATCAGGTCTTTGATTTTGCCGTCTATGGTCGTTCGCGCAAGACTGCGCTTATCTCGAACAAGCTGTACGACTATCGCGTGGCACGTAAGGGCTCGCTCATGGACACAATGCGCTATGACGATGAGACGCGTTTGCTGGAGCACGTGAAGATCTACTCAGCGGTGCTGGCCGATTGGCGCCGTGATGGGCTCGATGCCCGGCATGCCGATGACCTGGCGTACTTCCTGTGTGATCTGGTGCTGTACGATGCGCTGAGGCTCCTGGGCTCGGGCTGCGGCAAGGTGTTCGCTGCCGTTGCCGAGGCGATTGACGGTTCTGCCGTGGGCAGCGATGCTGCGCTTGCGCAATGCAATCCTTCTGTTGCCGCCATGGTACGTGCGGCGCTTGCCGGTAAGGCTCCTGCGGCTCGTTTGTGCAAAAAGCTCATGTTCAATTACGACGTCTTGAGGTTTGGGCGCTTGGGCGCGTGCAAGCGCATGGCTGCGAACGCTCTGGGAAGGCGAGAAGTGTAGATGAGTATCAAGCGTTTGGCGCTTTGCCGCAGCCAGGGCCGTCTGTTCGTCCTGCTTCGTTTTGTCGGCCAGGATATCGCGGGGCTTATTGAGCGTGAGGGCTTTCAAGATTTTGCCCACGCGACGACCAATGATGCAAGCGTTCCGTCTTTGACACTGCCGGTCGATCATGGCCGCGTGCTTGCGCTTTGTCCCTCCGTCGCCGATTATGAGTGTGAGCTCCTCGTCTTGGTGTTTCCGTTTATGGACGGTTCTACAGTTGATGTCTCATTTGCGTCCGGCGACAAAAGGCTGGGCTCTATTCGCCTTGATAATCGTATTGCCAAGCTAGAATCTAAGATTAACTACAAAGCGAAGCCTGCGATGTGCGCGCTCGTTCGCGATGCGCAGCGCGGCGAGTGCTGCGGTCGCTACGAGATCGATGCCGTTCGTTATTTACCGGCAGATGAGGGCGTCGTCTGGCGCTATGAGGTCAAGTGGGCGGGAGATCCCCAGTGCGCCCCCGAGCTCCAGATCTTCGATACGCACATGAATGCGATTGATGCCACGGTGCATGTGTTTGAGTCACAGGTCGACGTGCCACAGCAGAACGGATGCCGCGTCAATAAAACGTATCTGAGCGTGGAGATGCCCGAGGATATACGAGATTTTGTCGCGATTGCGGCTGATCCCACGGGCCAGATTCAGAGCGGTTTTTGCGCCATGGATGGCCGCCTGTACAACGGCATGGTCGACGACAGCTGGAATCGCATGAAGGATGCGCGTGCGGATGACGCGGCCTATCGACGTTGGTTTGATCAACATCGCGCGAAGCCGGGCGACCTGGCGTGCCAGCACGTTGCTTTGGCGGCTTTTGCTTACCGACCGCTCGTGAGCATTGTGGTGCCGTGCTATAAGACCGATCGGGTTTACCTGCGCGAGCTGCTGGACTCTGTGCTATCCCAGAGCTATGACAACTGGGAATTGCTGCTTATGGACGCCTCCCCCGAATGGGATGCAGTGGCCAATCTTGCGGCCGACGTCAATGACGAGCGGGTTCATCGTATTGAGCTGCCTGGCAACGGCGGCATTGTGCTCAACACTAACGCCGGCATTCAGCAGGCGGCGGGCGACTACATCGCATTTTTTGACCACGATGACATCTTGGAGCCGGATGCGTTGTTCCACTATGTCGCCGCGTTGAACAAAGCGGCAGAGGGGGAGCGTCCGCAGGTCCTGTTCTGTGACGAGGACATGTTCCAGAAAACGGGGGAGTGGGGTCAGCCGGTCTTTAAGACGCAGCTCAACGTTGACCTGCTCTATAGCCATAACTGCGTGACGCATTTTCTGATGGTGGAGAAGGCGCTTATCGATCGCATTGGCATGTCGCCGGAAGATGTTGCGGGCGCCCAGGATTATGATTTGACCCTTCGCTGCCTTGCATCGGGCGCACGATTTGAGCATATTGCGCACGTGTTGTATCACTGGCGCGTGCATCCGGGGTCGACCGCCGACGGTTCTGCCGATAGCAAGCCGTATGCTATTGAAGCCGGGCGCCTTGCACTGCAGCGCCACTTTGACTCGCTGGACGTTCAAGGGACGGTCGAGGAGACCGAGACGCCGTTTGTCTACCGTATGCGCTATACACTGCCGGAGCCTGCGCCGCTGGTGAGCATTGTGATTCCCACCAAGGACCACGTTGAGACGCTCGATGCCTGTGTGATGTCGATCGCCCAGAAGGCCACGTATGCCAACTACGAGATCGTCTTGGTGGAGAATAACAGCGAGGCCCCGGAGACGTTTGCGTATTACGAAACCCTTCCGGAGCGCGTGGCTGCAGTATCCGAAGGCAAGGGTGGCGCACGCGTTGTGTACTGGCCGGGCGAGTTCAATTACTCCAAGATCATCGACTTTGGCGTTGAGCATGCCAAGGGCGACTACCTGCTGCTGCTGAACAACGATACCGAGGTCATAAACCCGGACTTTATCGAAGAGATGATGAGCTATCTGCAGCGTCCCGATGCGGGCGTGGTGGGCGCCAAGCTTTATTTTGCCGATCATCTGGTACAGCACGCCGGCATTTTGGTCGGCGTGCGCGGCGCACTTGCCCATGCCAACCAGGATTTCTCGGCAAAGCGCGAGGGCTATCTTGCCCGCGCCGTGCGGCCGGGCAACTTTAGCGCCGTAACGGGTGCCTGCCAGATGGTCCGACGCGACGTATTTGAGCGGGTCGGCGGCTACAACGAGGAATTCGCCGTCGGCTTTAACGACGCGGACTTTTGCCTGCGCGTGTGGGAGGCGGGCTACCGCACCATCTTTACGCCCTATGCCGAGCTGTACCACTACGAATTCACCTCGCGCGGCAGGGAAGAGGCCGACGAGGAAAAACTGCGCCGCTGGAAGCGCGAACAGGCGCTGTTCATGCAGCGCTGGCCTGAGTTCTTCCTCGATGGCGACCCGTGGCTCGGACCAATCCTATCCTCCGACAGTGAGTACTTCTCGTTTTAGTGCGAAGTAATGCCAAGTTCCGGCAAAGTATCCTCAAGAGCTGTAAGGGCGGTGGGGTTCAAGTACTCCTCGTTCAAGCAGCTCTTGTCATATCGAAAACGTGTGTCTCGTGAGCATTCGATGAGTTCTGCAGTAAAGAACCTCTCCCAGCTAAAGAACTTTGAGCTTTCGATATGTTCAGCTGGGTTAAGCAGCATGTCCTTAATGTGTTTGCTGTTGAATAATCCCGACTTCAACACGAGCCATTCAAACGATTCCGGCAGGAATAGCTTGATGTTCTTTCGGCGCAATAGAGCAGCTGCTTCCGCAATTTCTGGTCCAAAGGCGGCACCGTCGGCAATCACGAGGATGTCGTTTTCCGGTGCGTCCATAATGCAGTTGCAAATATTTGATTTTCCTCCCGCGCTGATGCATTTAATGCTGCTCTTTTTGCATAGCAAACTGAAGAATTCGTAGCCCGAATTTGTGTCCTCGACGATGACAAGCTCGGGCCTCTCGCCTCTAAAATCAGTATCACCGTAAATTCGATATGTAGAAGTGTAGACACGAGAGTAAACGGGATACTTCGTTGTGGTTCGGTTGGTGTTCTTAAGACCGTAGATTTCATCAACGCTATAGGGCAGTTGACGCAGTGATTCTCTGGCGACGATTACGTAGTAGTTTGAGCTACGCTTTGCTTCATGGGCAAATTCTCTTGATCGAACAAAAGTATTGCCCTCATCAATAAAAACAATACTGCTGGAAATCTCTTGGAGATCTCTGCGCCAATATTTTCCAGATATTGTTTTACAGGGCACTTTGCAACTTACTGTTACGCCGCTTTGTGCCCCAAGCTCTTCGTGAGCTGCCACCATATCAAGCAGAGTTGTCTTGCCTGTAGCACTGTTACCTTGGATGATGGTCAGATTTCTATTGATGGTCAGTTTAAACTGAACCCGGTTATTTTGAATAATTACCTTGTATGATCCGCGCATCAGGAGTTCTCCCTTAGGCATTTTCCAGCAATGGGGACAAGGTCAAACATTGTGTGGACTATATCGCCCGTGTTCGCAATGGTTGCCGTGAATTTGCCGTTTCCAAAATCCATTATGTGGTAGAGATTGATTGTTAGATACTTTTGCGTGGCGATCCTAAGAAT
>URNU01000046.1 GCA_900549275.1 uncultured Collinsella sp.
AGCGGCTGTAGAGCAGGTGCAGAATGGCGTGCTCGATGCCACCGATGTAGTTATCGACGGGCATCCAACGGTCGGCCACCTCGCGGGAGAAGGGCAGCTCGGTGTTGTGCGGGTCGGTGTAACGCAGGTAATACCAGCTGGAGCAGGTGAAGGTATCCATGGTATCGGTCTCGCGCTTGGCCGGGCGACCGCAGACCGGGCAGGTGGTCTCGTAGAAGTCCTTGCACTCGGCGAGGGTCTCGCCAGCGCCCAGGTCCAGGTTCTCCGGCAGCGTCACCGGCAGCTGATCCTCGGGCACGGGCACAATGCCGCAGTGCTCGCAGTGGATGGCCGGGATGGGGTTGCCCCAATAGCGCTGGCGGCTGATGAGCCAGTCGCGCAAGCGGAACTCGACCTTACGACGGCCGCAGCCCATGGCCTCGAGGTCGGCCACGATGGCAGCCTCGCCCTCGGAGTGCTTGCCGCCGCGCATGCCGGTGTACTTGCCGGACTGGACCAGTGTGCCCTCGGCAGCGTGGGCGCAATCCCAGTCGACGGTCTCGGCATGGAAGGTATCGATGGTCTCGCCGCTGGCCTCGACGGCAGCGCGATCGTCATCGTCCAGGATGATCGGTACGATCGGAAGGTCGTACTTACAGGCAAACTCAAAGTCGCGCTGGTCGCCGCAGGGAACAGCCATGACGGCACCGGTGCCGTAATCGGCGACGACATAATCGGCAACCCACACGGGGACCTTCTCGCCGTTGACGGGGTTTACCACATAGCGGCCCGTGAAGGCACCGTGCTTCTCGAGGGTGCCCTGGGCACGCTCGACGGCAGAGATATGCTTGGAGTCCTCGACGATCTTGGTGACGGCCTCCTCGTACTCCGTGCCCTCGACGAGCTCGTGCAGACCGGCGTACTCGGGAGCCAGGACAAAGAAGGAGACGCCAAAAAGGGTATCGGCACGCGTGGTAAAGACGGTGATCTTGCCCTCATCGCCCTCAATGGGCTCACCATCCTGGTCGCACAGGGTAAAGTCGACCTCGGCGCCCTCGGAGCGACCGATCCAGTTAGCCTGCATCTGCTTGACGCGCTCGGGCCAGCCGGGGAGCTTCTCCAGATCGTCGAGCAGCTCCTGGGAGTACTCGGTGATCTTGAAGTACCACTGCTCCAGGTCGCGCTTCTCGGGCTCGGTGCCGCAGCGCCAGCACTTACCCTCGGTAACCTGCTCGTTGGCCAGAACGGTCTTGCAGGTGGGGCACCAGTTGACCGGGTTCTTCTTGCGGTAGACCAGGCCCTTTTCCCACAGCTTCTCAAAGATCCACTGGCCCCAGCGGTAGTAGTCGGGGCTGCAGGTCTTGACCATGCGATCCAGATCGTAGGAGAAGCCCATGCGCTTCATCGTGGCGAGCGCCTGGTCCATGTTCTTATACGTCCAGGCGGCAGCCTGCGTGTTGTGCTTGATGGCAGCGTTCTCGGCAGGCAGGCCAAAGGCGTCAAATCCGATGGGGTGCAGCACGTCGTAGCCGCGCATGCGGGCCTGACGGGCCATGGCATCGCCGATGGTATAGTTGCGCGCGTGGCCCATGTGCAGGTCGCCCGACGGATACGGGAACATCTCGAGCACATACTTCTTGGGTTTGCTGTCGTCGGTGTCGACGGCAAAGAGGTTGGAGTCCTCCCAGGCCTTCATCCACTTGGACTCAATGGCCTGCGCGTCGTAGGCAGGGATCTCGTCCTTATGATCTGTGCAATCGCACATATCAGCTCCTTTGTTATCTCGGTTGGGGCGGGGCGCTCTTACCTTTACTCGCTGCTGCGGACAGTCCTGCGCAAGACGAAGAGCACATTAAGTGCTCTTCTGTGCGTGCGGAACTTGTAGCGAACAAAGCCAAGCCGCCCGACCCTAAGGTTAACTTGACTGATTCTAGCAAATACAACAAGCGAGATGCCTGCGACTTGCAGGCATCTCGCTTTATCTAAATAACGTGGCTGATGCTCAACCTTTGATATGCAGCTCTTACCTTATCGATAGGAAACGCTCTGCTGGGAGTCTTTCACGACTACGTCGTGGGCGCCGCCTTCGACGATGGAGGTGGAGCTTACCAGGGTCAGGCGTGCCTTTTCCTGGAGCTCGGGGATCGAGAGGGCACCGCAGTTGCACATCGTGGACTTGACCTTGTAGAGCGTGCCGCCCACGCCGTCCTTGAGGGAACCGGCGTAGGGAACGTAGGAGTCGACGCCCTCGACGAAGCTAAGCTTCGCGGCGCCGCCCAGGTCGTAGCGCTGCCAGTTGCGGGCACGCGCAGAACCCTCGCCCCAGTACTCCTTCATATACTGACCGTTGACGTTGACGCGCTCGGTCGGGCTCTCGTCAAAGCGAGCGAAGTAACGGCCCAGCATCATAAAGTCGGCACCCATGGCAAGGGCGAGCGTCATGTGGTAGTCGTAGACGATGCCGCCGTCGGAGCACACGGGCACGTAGACGCCGGTCTCCTCGTAGTACTCGTCGCGAGCACGGCAGACGTCGATCAGCGCGGTGGCCTGGCCACGGCCGATACCCTTGGTCTCGCGGGTAATGCAGATGGAGCCACCGCCGATACCGACCTTGATGAAGTCGGCACCGCAGTCCGCCAAGAAGCGGAAGCCCTCGGCGTCGACGACGTTACCGGCACCGACCTTGACGTCCTCGCCATAGTTGGCGCGGATCCACTCGATGGTGCGCTTCTGCCACTCGCTGAAGCCCTCGGAAGAGTCGATGCACAGGACATCGGCGCCGGCCTCGATGAGCAGCGGCACGCGCTCGGCATAGTCGCGGGTGTTGATACCGGCGCCGACCATGTAGCGCTTGTCGCCGTCGAGCAGCTCGTTGGGGTTGGTCTTGTGGCTGTCATAGTCCTTGCGGAAGACGATGCCCATCAGGTGATCGTAGTCGTCGACGATGGGCAGGGCGTTAAGCTTGTTGTCCCAGATGACATCGTTGGCAACTTTGAGGCTGATGTTCTTGTCGCCCACGATGAGCTGCTCACGCGGGGTCATGAACTCGGAGACCTTCGTCTGGTGGTCATCGCGGCTGGGGCGATAGTCACGGCTGGTGACGATGCCCAGGAGCTTACCCTTGGGAGTACCGTCGTCGGTAACCGGCATGGTGGAGTGACCGGTCTTCTCCTTGAGCTCGATGACCTGCTCCATGGTCATGTCGGGGGTCAGCGTGGAATCGGACTGAACGAAGCCGGCCTTGTGATCCTTGACGGCCTTGACCATAGCGGCCTCGGACTCGGCGCTCTGGGAACCGTAAATGAAGGACAGGCCACCCTCGGTAGCGAGCGCGACACCCATGTCGACGCCCGAGACGGACTGCATGATGGCGGAAACCATGGGGATGTTCAGGGTGATTGCCGGCTTCTCACCGCGCTTAAAGCGGGTTAGCGGCGTCTTAAGAGAGACGTTGTTGGGAATGCACTGCGAGGACGAGTAACCAGGGACCAGCAGATACTCAGAAAACGTGTGGGACTCACCGGGAAAGAACGTAGCCATGTTTCTCCTTTTTCCATGCGACCGGTCGGCTGCAGGCCTCGTAGGACCCAGCCCAACCTTGGGCGCCCAATACTGGGGAAGTATCTTAACGCACTTTGACTGCTACAATGCATGATTTAAGAAGAGCACACGAGGGTTTGACGCATGCTTTGCGTTTGCCCAGCAAACACTTTAGCGGGGAGACGTGGAGCACATGGAGTACAAGACGACGGCAAAGTTGGTCATTCAAGCGTGCGACAAGGATCTGCCGGGCGTGTTTGGTCACGGCTGCGTCTTGCTGCTGCAAGGTATCGCCCGCGAGCACTCGCTCAACCGTGCCGCCAAAAGCATGGGCATGGCGTATTCCAAGGCCTGGCGCATTGTGAACGAAGCCGAAGGCCAGCTAGGTTGCAAGCTCATCGAGCGCGACGGCGCCCGCGGATCCACGCTCACCCCCGCCGGCGAGCGAGCCATAGCGGCCTACGAGGAGCTGCAGGCAGAGATCAACGAAGTCATCGCCAACAAAGCAAACGACCTCATCGCCAGCATCAAAAAGTAGCTAATTGGCGGAGGGCGTTATCGAGGGTGGCGGCTACCGTCAAGGGGTCGTCGGTGCCGGCGAAGAGGCGGATGGTGCTCCCCTGCTTGCCGCGTGGGGCCGAAAGACGCGTCGTTGCGCCGCCGGCAGGCGATGTGCGAAACTCCCCCGGCAAAGCGTCGAACAGCTCTCCCGCGCTACGCTCGATAAGGTCAAATTCAACTGCCGGGCCAAAACCATGCTCGAGGATTCCCGTTGCAACCACATGGTCGGGATGCGAGCTCAGTCCGGGATAGCGCACGTTGCACATCATCTCGTTGGCGGCCAGATACTCGGCCAGCGCACGGGCGCGGTCGAAGTGTGCCTGCATGCGGGTATTGAGCGAGTCCAGCCCGCGCTCCAGCGCACCGGCCTCCTCGGTAGAAAGGTCGAGCGCCAAAGCACCGCAGCCCGCAAACAACGCATGCGCGCACTCGGCAGCAGCATCCACGCGATGGCGCTTGAGCTGCGAGCGCGCCACCGAAGCGGCAACGAGCTTGCGCGGAGCTTTGCCGGCGCACACGCGATCGAGAGCCTCGAGCGACAGCGCAGCACCCAGCCGCAGCGGATCGCAGCCAAAAGCCGACGCCACGGTGTTATCCACCACGAGCAGCGCGCGGGCCTCACGAGCCGCGCGGCCCAGAGCGCGAAGGTCGGGCACACGCAGACCAAACCCGCCGATGGAGTTGACGAACCACCACAGATGCGGCCCCTCGGCATCAAACGAAGCATCAAAGTTCTCGGACGCGGCGACAAACGCTGCAACCGACGGCTCACCCACCATGGCCACGTCGCAGGCATCAAAGCCGTGCGCAAACGCATCGGCAAAGTCGTCCGCAAAGGCCACCAGGCGGTCACCGGGACGCACGATTCCCAGCAGCGACAGCGCTGCCGGCACATGCGAGGCCGCAAGTAACCGCGCCTCACGCGCGCCGGCCCTTGCAGCCCAGGCCTCTTCTAGCTGCTGTGCGCCCATACGGCACCGTCCCTTCAAAACAAAAACCCACGATGCGGGTGTTCCCCGCATCGTGGGCAACGGCTGCAGTATAGCGCCGATATGCGACGAATCGCCTAGATCATGAGCGTGTGATAGGTCACGCTCGCACCCGGGGCGTCAACGGTCACGCCATAGGCCTCAGGATAGATGCGCGTCGAGAACACGAGCGCGCCATCGTTCACAAACACCTCGACCGACGAGACATCGCCGACAATGCGCACGTTACGAACCTCGTCGACGGGCTCCCAGCGCACGGTACGACCGCAGCCGGCAGAAGCGCGACCTTCATCGGTAAATCGCATCTCAAAGCGCGCGGGCAGTTCGCCCTCAGCGGGCATAAACGCCAGTTTCAGCTCGCCATCAACGGTTGCGGTAAACGCGCCATCGGCACCGTCAACAACAACGTCAAAGCAGGTATCGCCGGCAACCTCCAACGAGCCCTCCCCCACACGCACCGAGGCATAATGGCGCTCGATCTCGCGCGCCGGCTGCTGCAGCACTACGCCGCCGTCACCGGCTGTAAGCTCACGCGGCACCGTCATGCAGTGCTGCCAGCCGCACACCACAGTGGGATCGTTGCCATAGGTCGGCTCATCGGGCATGCCCATCCAGCCGATCAAAATGTGGCGACCGTCCTCGGCCGTGAACTCCTGCGGAGCATAGAAGTCAAAACCGGCGTCCCACAGGCGGAACTCGCCCAGCTCATAAGCGTCATTGCCACTGGTAATGTCGCCCGTTACAGGCATGTAGCCAGCAGCGTATACGTTGCCGCGGTCCCAACGACCGCCCTCGAGCCCCTGAGGAGAGAAGGACAGCCACTTCATCGGCACACCATCATCGGCCTCAAGCTCAAGGTATCCCGGGCACTCCCACATAAAGCCAAAACGCTCGGGCGTAGACACGCGGTTCTCGAGCTCCCAGCCCAGCATATCGGCCGAGCCATACACCAGAATCTCACCCACATCGCGCCCGGCACCCTCGCCGTGCATCGCACAAAAACGGCTCTCGACATGCGGCCCATCCACGCGACGACGGGCGCCCAGCACCATGTGATAACGCCCGTCCGCGTCACGCCACACCTTAGGGTCACGCACGTGGCAGGTCAAATCCTCGGGATAATCCTCGGACGCCAGCACCACGCGCTTTTGGCTGAACTCCCGACCGGCAAGGCCATCAATGCTCTCGACATAAACAGTATCGGCACGACGGCCGGTATTGACGTAGTCGTACGTGCCGTCTACATCGGAAAGCTTAACGTTGCCTGTGTACAGCACGCGAATGCGGCCGTCTTCGGCAAGCGCGGAACCCGAATACACACCGTGGCAATCGAACGGCTCGTCGGGCAGCAGCGGGGCGCCAACGTAGTCCCACGTCATAAGGTCGCGGCTCATTGCATGGCCCCAGACCTTAACGCCGCCCTCGACATCAAACGGTGCATACTGAAAATAGGCATGGAACACGCCGCCCGCCTGGCAAAGACCGTTGGGGTCATTGAGCCAACCCGCCGGCGGCATAATATGGAAGTGCTGGCCATACGCGCCATGGCCGCACTCAGAGGCGGCGGCGTCAACAGCGGCGACCAGCTTTGCAAGATCGCGACCAAGGGCATTAGACATAACAAAGTCCTAACGGATCGAAAGTTACAAGGCGCCAGAGATCGGCACCAGATTCGGGAAACACCCGCGAGCATACAGCCCGCGGGCATTCCCTCAATCAAAAGCTCTTAGGCCTGCTCGGAAGCCTTGGGCTCGTCCTTGTACAGGACAAACGAGACGCCAAAGGAAACCAGCGCGGCGACCGCAAACATGATCGCGTACTGCACGGGCTGGGCCAGGCACAGCAGGATACCGAAGATACCGGTAACGCCGGTGCCGGAAGCAGCAAGCGAGGTGAGCGCGCAGACCAGGGCACCGCAACCGCCGCCGATGCAGCCGGCGATGAAGGGCTTAAAGAAACGCAGGTTCACGCCGAAGATGGCAGGCTCGGTAATGCCCATAAAGGCGGACAGAGCCGAAGGAAGCGCCAGGCCCTTGATCTTGGCATCGCGGGTCTTAAAGGCAACGGCGAGCGCAGCGCCACCCTGGGCGATGTTGGCAGCGCTGGCGATGGGCAGCCAGTAGGTCACACCGTACTGGGCGAGCTGGCCCAGGTCGATGGCGGTGTACATCTGGTGGATACCGGTAACGACCGTGGGGGCATAGAACAGGCCGACGATAAAGGAACCGATACCGAAGGGCAGGGTCAGCAGGGCCTGAATCAGACCGAGGATGGCGTTCTCGGCCCACACGAAGATGGGGCCGACGGCAACGAGCGTCACGAGCACGGTCACGAACACCGAGACGAGCGGAGTCACAAAGAGGTCGAACATCTCGGGAACGATCTTGTGCAGGCGCTTCTCGAGGAAGGCCAGAATGGCGCAGGCGATAACGATGGGGATCACGTGGCCCTGATAGCCGACCCACTCAAAGCTGTACACACCGGGAATAACGGTGACCATGGTCTGAACGCCCTCGGAGGCAACCGTGTAGGCGCTCTGCAGCGAGGAGTTGATAAACGCACCGCCGACGACGGCACCCAGGTACGGGTTGGCGCCAAAGGCCTTAGCGGCGGAGTAGCCGATCAGGATCTGCAGAATGCCAAAGGACGTGCCCGAGACCAGGTCGGCGATCTTGTAGATAAAGTTATTGGTGTCGAGCGCGATAAAGCCGTTGGAGGCCATAAAGTTGAGGGCACTCATAATACCCAGCAGCAGGCCCGAAGCCACGATGGCGGGGATGATGGGGACAAAGACGTCGCCGAGCACCTTAATTGCTCGCATAAAGATGTTCTGCTGCTGCGCCGCGGCCTCCTTGACCTCAGCCTTGGTGGCAGCCTCGACGCCGCTGAGCGCAATGAACTCGTCGTAGACCTTATTGACGGTGCCAGTGCCAAAAATAATCTGGAGCTGGCCCTGGGCCTCAAAGACGCCCTTAGCGCCGTCGATATTCTCGAGGGCCTCCTTGTCAACCTTGGCGTTATCGGCAATCACCAGGCGCAGACGCGTGGCGCAGTGTGCGGCCGAAACAACGTTGTCGGCGCCACCGATGTTGTCGAGCACCTCTTGGGCTGATTTGCGGTAGTCCATGACTTCCCTTTCCTCCAACGGGCGCATGTGCACCCGGCCATCTTTGACACTTAAACTGTAATCGTTTTCAGTTTCATATGTCTGTAATCGTTTTCATAGTAGGGTGAACGGTAGGAAATAGCCGGCGAATG
>URNU01000047.1 GCA_900549275.1 uncultured Collinsella sp.
ACGGTGTTGGCAATGTAGTTGTGCGGCAGGTAGTACGAGTTGGTGCCCTCAAAGGCAAACTGCAGGATCTTCATGCCAGGGAAGCCCGTGGTGTCGCGCATGTCGATGACGCCGGGGGTAAGAAAGCCCAGGTCTTCGGCAATGATGGGAAGCGTGCCGAGCTTTTCCTCGAGCGCCTTGAAGAACTTGAGGCCGGGTCCCTGCGTCCATGAACCATATGACGAATCGGGAGAGGAGAACGGCACCTCCCAAAATGCCTCGAAACCGCGGAAGTGGTCCAGACGGATGATGTCGTACATGTCGAGGGCGGCTCGGATGCGGCCCTCCCACCAGGAGAAGCCATCTGCTTCCATGGCATCCCAGTCATAGATCGGGTTGCCCCAGTACTGGCCGGTGGCCGAGAACTGATCGGGCGGCGTTCCCGCGACGCTGACAGGATTGCCGGCGGCGTCGATTTTAAAGAGCTCGGGCGTGGCCCACATCTCGACGGAGTCGCGCGAGACGTAGATGGGCAGGTCGCCGATGATCAGGATGTCGCGCTCGTTGGCATAGGCCTTGAGGCGGCTCCACTGGCGATCGAAGAAATACTGCGTCATCTGGTGGTAAAGCATGCGCTCGGGATGGGCGGCGCAGATCTTGTTGGATGCCTCGCCGCGGCGGCGGAGCTCCTCGGGCCACTCCCAAAAGGCCTTGAGCCCGCACTCCTCCTTTACGGTCATAAACTCGCAGTAGGGAATGAGCCAGTCCTCGTTTGCCTGGATAAAGTCGTCGAAATCGGCTGGTTTATTCGCGGCGAAGCGCTCGGCGGCACGGTCGAGGATTTGGCGGCGGCCAGCAAAGATGGCGCCGTAGTCGACGTTGTTGGGATCGGAGCCCAGGTACACGCCGTCGATATCGCGCTGCTCCAGATAGCCGGCCTCGATAAGCTCGGCAAAGTCAATGAAGTTAGGGTTGCCCGCGCGGGCCGAGAACGACTGGTAAGGCGAATCGCCGTAACTAGTCGTCGTTAGGGGCAGAATCTGCCAATAATGTTGTTTGCACGAGGCGAGGAAATCGACAAAGTCGTAGGCGTTCCAGCCAAAACCGCCGATTCCGTAAGGTCCGGGCAGAGATGAGACGGGCATAAGGACGCCGCTTGCACGCTCCATGGATGCGCTCACCAACCTTCTTGCAGTGGGGCCGGTCTGCAGATGGATAGACAGCCCGTCCCCGAGTTTCTAATTCGATATGCTTATTGTAGAGCATGTTGTTTAAACATGTACGGGCAAGATGGAAAAGTTGGCCTATTTTCGGTAAATGGTTGCGCGCCATGAAAAAGCCCCGGTCTCACATCGTGAGATCGGGGCAAGAACGGTATGTAGGTTTTTGCTACTCGGCATCGGCGAAGCCGTTGGGGTTGTGGCTCTGCCAGTTCCAGCTATCGCGGCACATATCCGCGATGTCGTACTGGGCCTTCCAGCCCATCATGCGCTCGGCCTTGGAGGCATCGCACCAGTTGGCGGCGATATCGCCGGCGCGGCGCTCGCGAATCACATAGGGCAGCTCCTTGCCACAGGCCTTGGAGAAGGCGGCGACGACCTCGAGCACCGAGGTGCCGGTGCCGGTGCCCAGGTTGAAGATCTCGACGCCGGTCTTGCCGTTCATCCAGTTGAGGGCGGCAACGTGACCCGAGGCCAGGTCGCAAACGTGGATATAGTCGCGCACACCGGTGCCGTCGGGAGTGGGGTAGTCATTGCCAAAGACCTGAACGGCCTCGAGCTTGCCCACGGCAACCTGCGCGACATAGGGCACCAGGTTGTTGGGGATGCCCTTGGGGTCCTCGCCGATCAGGCCCGACGGATGGGCACCGATGGGATTGAAGTAGCGGAGCAGCACAACGTCCCACTCGGGGTCGGCGGTGTGAACGTCCATAAGGATCTGCTCGATCATCCACTTGGTCCAACCATAGGGGTTGGTCGCGGGCTTCTTAGGATCCTCCTCGGTGACGGGCGGGTTGTCCGGGTCGCCGTAGACGGTCGAGGAGCTCGAGAAGATGATGGACTTGCAGCCATGGTTGCGCATGACGTCGATGAGTACCAGGGTGTTCTCGATGTTGTTGTGGTAGTACTCGACGGGCTTGCTCACCGACTCGCCGACGGCCTTAAAGCCGGCGAAGTGGATGACGCGGTCGATCTGATGGGTGTCGAAGATCTTGTTCATGGCCTCGCGGTCAAGCACGTTGGCCTCGTAGAAGGTGAGGTTCTTGGCAGCCTCTTCGCCCACGATGGTCTTGACGCGGTCGACGGCGACAGCGCTGGAATTGGAGAGGTCGTCAACGATGACGACCTGGTAGCCGCCCTCGAGCAGCTGAACGACGGTGTGCGAGCCGATAAAGCCGGCGCCACCGGTTACGAGGACGCAGGTGTCTTTGGGGTCGAGTGCTTTGGACATGTAGTCTCCTATCGAATCAGGAACACTTCTTGAGGGGAGTATAGCGCAGGCGGGTGTTCCAAGACCGTACGCGGCAGGAAAAGCAGAGGAATATGTTAACGTACTCATAGGAATGCTTGCGTGGGCATAACCTCGACTTTGCGTTTGCATACGAGCCGCCGACCATACGGTTTCCTGCCGTTCGTGGAAATCGTTGGGACGCGCCATATGTACGCTAATATGTATGAGTTGAGCGACATATAAATAAACATGTAACGGAGTACATATGTCACCAAACAGCGATTCCATCCTTTCCCAGGAGCTCTCGCGCCGCACTGCCCTCAAGGCCTTATTCGGTGCCGCTTCTGCAGCCGTTCTTTTTGGTCTGCCCGCTCGCGCCCGTGCGGCGGAGGCCACCAAGGAAACCACCGACAAGCTCAATGCGGCCCAGGCCCAGCTCGACGAGGTTCAGGCTCAGCTCGATAGCATTGCGGGCGAATACGCGGCGCTGGCCAACAAGAACGCCCAGACTCTCAGCGATATCGAGGGCGTACAGGGCCAGATTGACAGCACGCAGGCGCAGATTGACGAAAAGAAGGCCGAGCTCAAAAAGAAGCGCGACGATCTTTCCGATCGCGTTTCCGCCAGCTATAAGTCGGGCGGCACCAACATCCTGTCGCTGCTGCTCGCCTCGGGTTCGTTCGAGGAGCTCGTCGCCAATGCGCACTATGTTGAGAAGGTCAACAAGAGCGACCGCGACGCCATCGAGGACATTCAGACCATCCAGGAAGAGCTCGATGCGCAAAAGACCGAGCTTGAGTCGCAGAAGGCCGACTTGGAGAAGCTCAAGGACCAGCAGACTGCTCAGATGCAGGACATGCAGACCAAACAGCAAGAAGTCCAGGCCGTGCTGAGCGGTCTTTCCGACGACGTCAAGGAGCTCATGGCCCAGCGTGATGCCGAGGTCCTCGCGGCCACGCAGGCCGAGGAGGCGGCGAGGAAGGCTCAGGAGGCCGCCGCTGCCGCAGCCGCTTCGAACAAGAACAACTCGACCTCGAGCGGCGGTTCCCATGCTTCTGGTGCACCGCATCAAAATGTGGGTACGGGCAAGCAGCAAGCCGTGGTTAATGCGTGCTACTCCACTCCCTCGCCCGGTTTGGGCTGGTGCGCCGCTTGGGTCACCAACGTCTTCCGCAACGCAGGAGTGGGCTACTTTGGCGGTAACGCGTGCGACATGTTTAACGCGTGGTGCTATAGCGCCGACCGTTCGGCGCTAAAGGTCGGCATGATCGTTGCCGATTCCTCGCATCCCACGACGGGTATCGCGGGCCGGTTGTATGGCCATGTCGGCATCTATGTTGGCGGCGGTATCGTCATGAGCAACCAGGGCGCTATCACGTCTAAATCGCTCGATTCGTTTATCAGCTTCTTTGGCGGCGGTTCGGGCGTGCGTTGGGGCTGGCTCGGCGGCGTCGTGCTGTCGTAGCTGCGGTTTGAAGCCGGTTGGTCCCGGGCCGCCCGCGCGGCATAAGGTTGCCTGCTCGGACAGTCCTCGACTGCTTGGGCCTCGCGCCCGCAATATATTTGATTGCCTGCTTGGGCAGTCCTGCGCAAGACGAAGGCCACATTAAGTGGCCTTCTTTGCGTGCGGAACTCGCGATCAATCAAATATATTGCGGGCGCGAGGCCCACTCGGGTCCAGAGTGCCACAATCCAGAGTGGTGTCTGAATAAAAGAAAGTGAAGGCCCCTTTCGGGGTCTTCTTTTTATAAAAATTCGCCTACTCGGTGGACTTCGGGTTGTAGGTCTACGCCGAATTGGTCTTTGACAGTTGCTTGGATGTGGCGGATGAGTTCGTCGACGTCGGCGGCGGTGGCATGGTCGGCGTTGACGATAAAGCCGCAGTGCTTCTCACTCACCTGCGCGCCGCCGACAGCATGGCCGCGCAGGCCGGCGTCCATGATGAGCTTGCCGGCAAAGTGGCCCTCGGGGCGCTTGAAGGTGGAGCCGGCGCTCGGCATGTCGAGCGGCTGCTTGTCCTCGCGGCGCTGGCGGTAGTCGTCCATGTCGGCCTTGATCATCGCGGCGTTGCCCGGGGCGAGATTGAAAGTGGCCGAAAGCACGATAAAGCCGTCGTCGGCGATGCGGCTCTTGCGATAGCCCAGGTTGAGCTCGTCAACATCGAACTCGATGATGCTGCCGCTGCCGCGGGTGCCGTCGTCGAGCATGCGGGCGGGTTTGTAGACGCGCACAGACCCCAGCACATCGGCCATGCAGGCACCGTAGGCGCCGGCGTTCATGTAGCAGGCGCCGCCGACCGATCCGGGGATGCCCGAGATGGGCTCCATGCCGGTGAGACCGGCCTCGGCCGCTGCCGCGGCGACATCGGAAAGCAGGGCACCGGCTGCCGCCGTGACGTGCGTACCGTCGACCGTAATGTCGGAGAGTCCCTCGCCCAGCGCCACGACGACGCCGCGGATGCCCTTGTCGCCGACGAGTAGGTCGGAGCCGTTGCCCACGATGGTGAGGGGCAGATCGCAGCGATAACAGGTATCGAGCGTGGCGACGAGGCCCTGCTCGGTATCGGGCGTGACGAAGACGTCGGCCGGGCCGCCGATCTTAAACGTGGTGTGCTCGCGCATGGGTTCGCTCATCAACACGTTGTCCTCGCCGGCAACACCGGCGAGCGCGCAGAGCAGGTCCTCGTTAAAAAAGTCATTCTCGTGCATACGAATATCCGCCTTATGGTGGTCGTTTTCATCGATCGAATGCAATATACCCCACCCGGATGGATTTGGTGCAAAGTAACCTGACTCCAATGCATCACATGGTGCAAAGGGGCCAGGTTACTTTGCACCAATCGCGGCGATAAAACAGCCGTCTACCGGATTGGTAAAGTGTTTATCACCGAGGTAGAGGGGCAGTCGCTATACTTTCAAGAGATTGCGCGTAAACCCGGAAGGAGCGAGATGGCCAACAAAGTCACCCTCAAGCAGATCGCCCAGGAGGTGGGGCTTTCCCCCTCGTCGGTCTCGCTTGTTCTCAATAATCGGCCCTGTCGCATCTCGGAAGAAAACCGCAAGCTCATCAAGGAGGTCGCGGCGCGCAACCACTATGTTCCTAACCAGATTGCTCGTAGCCTGGTCATGCGCGAGTCGCGTACGCTGGGCCTTATCGTTCCCAATATCGAGAGTCGCTTTTTTGCCTCGCTCGCCGGCAGCTTGGAAAAGCGCTGCCGCGAGGACGGCTACGCGCTCTTTATTACCAGCTCGGGCGGAAGCGCCGATGACGATCTTGAGCTGCTGCGCCAGCTGGTGACGCGCGGCGTCGATGGCGTCTTTCTGGTGGTGGGTGACGAGTTCTCCGACGACCGCGCCCTGCGCGAAGAAGTCAGCCATCTGCCCATCCCGGCGGTAATGGTTGACCGTGCCATTGAGGGGCTCGAGTGCGACAAGGTGATGTTCGACCACGAGATGGGTGGCTACATGGCTACCCGCTATCTGATCGAGCAGGGTCACCGTCGCATTGCCTGCTTGGTTAACGCGCGTCGTTCCAACACGGGTCGCAAGCGACTTGCCGGCTATGAGCGCGCATTGCGCGAGGTTGGCCTGCCTATCGACGCGCGTTTGGAGTTTGAGAGCGAATACTACATTCCGAGTGCATACGAGGCTTCGGAGACGGTGCTCGCAACCGACGCCACCGCCGTGTTCGCAAGCTCGGACAACATTGCCCTCGGTTTGCTCAAGCGCTTGCACGAGATGGGGAAGAGCATTCCGGGCGATATTTCGGTGGTGAGCTATGACAACTCGGCGGCTGACGTTCTCTTTGAGCCGGCGCTGACCGCGATCGAACAGGATCCGGGTGTCCTCGCGGAGCATGCTTTTGGCTGCATGTCCAAGCGCCTTGCCGGTAGGGGCGGTAGGCGTGCCGAAGAGGTCGTTCTGGAGCCGGCGCTTATCGTTAAGGACAGCGTGCTCAAGGTTACAAAACACAACTAAACGCGTTTATCGATCTGTATATCAGGAATATGAAGAACTTGTGACAAATAATGTCGCAGGTCAATGTCTGGTTTTGTCAGGCTAATGGCAAACCGGAATGATAAAACGTTTTTTCATACTGATAAAACGTTTTAGCAAATATACTTGTCCCAACGAAAGGTCGCCATATCGGAGGGTGACCATGCAGCGAAGGGACAAAAACAATGGCTAAAACACTGGGGACGCCGTGGCAAAAACTGGGCCACGAGGTACCGGCTTCCGAGCTCGAGGGCGTCGACCTGTATTGGCGCGCATCGAACTATCTGTCCGTCGGTCAGATCTACCTTCGCTCCAACCCGCTGATGCGCACTGACTTTGTCGACGAGAAAACCGGTGAGGTGCGCGACTTTGGTCGCCCGGACGTTAAACACCGTCTGGTCGGTCACTGGGGCACCACGCCTGGCATCAACTTCCTGTTCGGTCATGTTAACCGCCTCATCGCCGATCACAACCAGAACGCCATTTTCTTGATGGGCCCGGGCCACGGTGGCCCTGCCGGCACCGCCCAGTCGCTGCTCGATGGCACCTACCGTGAGATTCGCCCCGACATCACCAATGACGAGGCCGGTCTGCAGAAGTTCTTCCGCCAGTTCTCCTACCCCGGCGGCATTCCGAGCCACTTTGCGCCCGAGACGCCCGGCTCCATCCACGAGGGCGGCGAGCTCGGCTACACGCTCAGCCACGCCTACGGTGCCGTCATGGACAACCCGAGCCTGCTGGCCGTGGCCGTGGTGGGCGACGGCGAGTCCGAGACCGGTCCGCTCGCGACTTCTTGGCAGTCCAACAAGCTCGTGAACCCGGCAACCGACGGTATCGTCCTGCCGATCCTGCACCTCAACGGCTACAAGATCGCCAACCCCACCATCCTTGCCCGCGTGTCCGACGAAGAACTCACCAAGTTCTTTGAGGGAATGGGCTATAAGCCGCACTTCTTTGTCGCCGGTTTTGACGACGAGAGCCATGCAAGCATCCACGAGCGTTTCGCTGCCCTGTTTGAGCAGGTCTTCGATGAGATTTGCGACATCAAGGCCACCGCACAGGCCCAGGCCGTCGCAGGCGAGACCGTGGTTCGCCCGGCCTACCCCATGATTGTGTTCCGTACGCCCAAGGGCTGGACTTGCCCCAAGCACATCGACGGCAAGAAGACCGAGGACTCCTGGCGCGCCCATCAGGTTCCGCTGGCGAGCGCCAAGGACACCCACGAGCACTTCCGCGTGCTGCGCGAGTGGCTGCGCTCCTACAAGCCCGAGGAGCTCTTTACGCCCGAGGGCCAGGTGCGTCCCGGGGTGACGGCCTTTATGCCGACCGGCGAGCTGCGCATCGGCGCCAACCCCAATGCAAACGGCGGCAAGGTGCGCCGCGAGCTTGAACTCCCCGATATTCATGCCCACGAGATCCCCGTCGCAAGCAAGGGCCACGGCTGGGGGTCCACCGAGGCCGCCCGCGTCTTTGGCGAGTACACTGCCGACGTTCTGGCCAAGAACATGGACGATTTCCGCATCTTCGGTCCCGACGAGACCGCATCCAACCGCCTGCAGGCTGCCTACAAGGTGACCAAGAAGCAGTGGGATGCCGGCTTCTACGAGGACGATGCCAACGACGAGCTGCTGGCCGGTTCCGGTAAGGTTGTCGAGCAGCTGTCCGAGCACCAGTGCGAGGGCTTCCTCGAGGCCTACGTGCTTACCGGTCGCTCGGGTGTGTGGAGCTCCTACGAGAGCTTTGTCCACGTGGTCGATTCCATGGTCAACCAGCACTGCAAATGGCTCGAGGCCACCAAGCGCGAGATTCCGTGGCGTGCCCCCATTAGCGGCCTCAACATTTTGCTGTCGAGCCATGTCTGGCGTCAGGACCACAACGGCTTCTCGCACCAGGACCC